>JBFJJY010000093.1:0-6531 GCA_041612055.1 Methylophilaceae bacterium
ACCCAAGGGTTAATATCTAGGCTATCAATTTTTCTCCAAACGTTGCCTGTTACAGCGCCTTTCAATTTCACATTGGTGTCTAAATCAACATATTTAATATCAGCATTAATTAACCAGCCATCTTTAAGATTAATATCGACACCTGCTTGTAATGCCCAGCCCCAGCTGTCACTATCAATTTTAATTTTGTTACCATTAATCGCACCAGCACTACCTTTTAAGTTACGATCAAGCATCATGGTGTAATTAATTCCTGCGCCGACATATGGATCAATCATTTGATCGGGATTGAAATGCCATTGCGCGGTTAATGTAGGTGGCAATAAATTAACGCTACCTAAGCCTTGATTACCAACAACGCCAGCAGCGTCGCCTGAGATGCTCACATTGTGACGAGTACCTAGGGCTAAAATCAGCTCTGCTGCAATATGCTTAGTAAAGTAGTATGAGATGTCTAGTTCAGGAATCACTTTATCACTCACATTTAACTCTGCGCCAGGTGACATCACAGGAGCGCCGAGCAGTTTGTTGACATCTTTACCTAAGCTACTATCTTCATTTGGACTTACATTGACAGCACGCACGCGGACTACCCAATCACCAGCTTCTGCTTGAGCTAACATTGGTGCTGCTAATGCAGTAGCAATCGATATTGCTAATATTCCTTTTTTCATCTCATTCTCCATAACATCATTGTTTTAGTATCGATGGAAGAATGATACGAGTCGGCTTGATTTGACGCTTTGATGTAAATCAACAAAGCTTAATTAGTGGCAGGTGGTTAATTTGTAGAATAATTCGATTCAATATGGCATTTGATTGCGGCGGATTGGCAATATTTAGGTTTCTAACCAATAAAAAGCGAGCGCAGGAATACTTAATGTCTCATGTTCGATGGATAATGTATCGCCGCTGGCTAAGTCTTTTACCACTTCATATTTTAAGAAACCTTTTTCTCTCAAAGGGTTAATCTCAAGTGTTTGCTCAATATCACTAAAATTACATACAACCAATACCCTGGAGCTCGCAAATGGTTGATTGAATCTCGAATAAACTAACAAGTGTGGATTATTGGTTTCGAGTAGCTCACGATTGTTTTTGTCTGCAAATGCAGGAATTTCTTTGCGGATAGCAATCAGTTTTTTAAGAGCATTAAAAATACGATATTCAATCGTACCCGCTTCTTTTCTTTTCTCAATTTTGTCCCAGTCTAATTGCGGGCGATGCGTCCAACGGTTATCGTTACTCTTATGCACATCACTCAGATAAGAGTCGTCATTCAAAGTGCCAGTACTATCACCGTAGTAAAGTAGAGGAATTCCACCAAAAGAAAGAATGACACTGTGTAATAAAATGATGGTTTTGATAGCAGAGGCAATCGCTTCAGGATTTTCAGCTTCTAATGCGGTTTCTAGACCAGCTAATGAAGCGAGCGAGCCAGAGATGCGCGCATCACCTGTTTTTGTATTAACACCAAAAGCAAAGCCTTTGGCGTTAGACATACCATAATTGCCAGTATAGTAATCAACTAAAAATCGTCTATGCAGCGCAGGATCATAGCCAGCGTCAATAATATCGGAGTCGCTAAAGCCCCAGCCAATGTCATCATGACAACGTACATAATTGAGCCAAGTAGCACGTTCTAGTTTTTCGGGAATGCTATGAATGCCCTTATTGAGCAATGTGGTATTTTTTGTTGCGACAGCTTCCCATAGCAACGCCATTAAAGTTGCGTTATATGCAATTTCACATTCTTTTGCATTAATCGCATCTTCGCCAAAATATTTTACAATTTCAGTAGGTGCTACAATCGCTTCAGCAATAAATAACACGCCAGGTGCAGTCACTTGGCAACAGTCTTTGAATAATTGCAAAATCAAATGCGCCTCTCGTTCATTTTGACAAGTGCTGCCCATTTTTTTCCAGAGGAAAGCAACCGCATCTAAGCGCAAAATATCAACGCCATGGTTGGCCCAATACAGTAAAACATCCAGCATTTCGATAAACACGGCTGGATTTTTATAATTTAAATCCCATTGGAAATTGTTGAACACGGTCATGACCCATTTTTGTGACGCTTCATCCCAAGTAAAACTGCCAGGTGCGAACTCTGGAAATACCTCAGGCATGGCTTCTTCATAAATATCAGGAATCTGCCTATCATCAAACATGTAGTAATAATCTTGATAGTGTTGGTCACCTTGGCGTGCTTGTTGTGCCCAGGCGTGTTCATTGGAAGTATGATTGACCACAACATCTAAGGTGATGAGTGTTTCTCGATTTTTTAAGTTCTTGATCAGCGCATCAAGATCGTCTAACGTGCCGTAACTTTCATCAATTTTTCGGAAATCTCTGACAGCATACCCACCATCGTTTTCTACTTCAGGACAATCACAAATCGGCATGATATGAATCATATTGATACCTAGCTCTTGCAAGTGATGTAGTTTGGATTGCATCCCTTTAAGGTCCTCAGAAAACCCTTCGCAATATAAAGCCATGCCTACCCACTTTTGGCTTAAGAACCAATCGTGGTCTTTTTCGCGGATTAAATCAGATTCTTTTAGCTCAGGCGCACGTTTGATATATTGTTGCGCCATGGTTTTAACCAAGCTTTGTAGCTGCAGCTCGAAATCATCACGTTCGCCATATAAATGGTGAAAAATAGAATAAATTGCGTAAAAGTTTGCACCTAATCGTGTATAAAAATGCTGTAAATCAGCATCATTATTTTTGATGTTGATATTAATTAAAATATCATTGAGCAGAGAATGTGAGACTTGTTCATACATTGTTATTAACCAACTTTACTTATTGATTGGCGCTTGTTTGGCCAAATTGATAGTGTTGTATTCCTTCTAAAATACCTGCGGCGTAATGACCTTCAGCGAAATAAACTTGATCTAATCCGCGTAGACTCTCTAATTCCTCACTATGATTACCGACCACAACGCCTAAGGTATCACCAACTAACATTTCACTGTCGTTACCTGAATCGCCAGACGTTAAAAATTGCTCAAGTGGCAAATCCCATTTATAAGCTAAATAGCGAATCGCATGTCCTTTAGATGCTCTAATCGGCAGAATATCCAAGAACTCGTTGTGTGAGTAGATGACTTGCGCATGCAGTTTTAATTGCTGCAAGTGTTGATTAATGGTTTCTAGCGACGGAATTTCATCAGGCGTGACCAGATAACTAATTTTAAATTCGCGTTGGTTATCTTCTGTTTGTAATCGAATGCCCGGAATGCTTTTCATGGCTTCGACTAAATCGTCGCGTCGCCATAAATGTTTGATGTGATTTGACCAGCCAGTATCTGGTTTTAATGAAGTGCCATAATTAATCTCACTACCAACAGAAGTAATTAAGACATCTGGCATGGGCACATTATGCTTTTGCAATATCTCTACTGCACTTTCTAGTGGTCTGCCCGTTGCAATACCGAATGCCAACTCACCCGATTGCTCGCGTAGCCACGAAACTAAGTTTTGCAAGCTATTTTTATCACCCAATAGGGTATTATCAATATCGGTAATAAGGGCAATTTTGGCTAATGGCATCGTTGACTTTCCTGCATTTAATGCTGTTTTGTATTGACGTTTAATTTGTTTGCGTTGCTTGCGAAGCAATGCGCGCACTTCTTTCATATACTTTTCAACGTGCTTATCCCAAGTGTAATGTCGCTTGATATTATTCAAGCCGTTTTTAGCCAGTAAGCGCCATTTTTTAGGGTCAGAAAGTGCTTGTTCCAACGTGGCTGCAATTGCATTGCTATCTAAGGTATTGGTGACAAAACCACTGCGACAATTATTCACAATATCCCTTGGCCCACCATCATCTGGAGCAACAAATGGCAAGCCGCTGGCAACAGCTTCAATCAAGGTTAAACCAAATGGCTCAGTAAATGCGGCATTGATAAAAACACCTTTTCTTATGGCAGCATAACGATACAACTCAGGAATATCATCTTGAGTGATGTTTTTAGGAATCGCTACTTTGCCCCATAAGTCATACTTATCAATATCGAGCAGCAAGTCGTTCATCACTTGCTGTTGCGATTCTTCTAAGTCTTTGATATCTTCGCGCGTACCTGCAACAATCACTAAGTTAGCCATTTCTTGCAAGGTTTTGCTCTGGCCGTAGGCTTTGACCAAGCCACTAATATTTTTACGGATATCGGGTCGACAGATGGTGAGGATAATCGGTTTATCTTTTTTGAAAAGAAACTTATCAATCAGTAATTTTAGGTTCTCATTACTGCGATAACCGCGCACTGGCGCAGAGAATCTTGACGTATCAATACCAGGTGGAATCACTTTATATCGGTAGTCATCATGGTTGCGATACATGCCATATTGATCGTCGATTTCTTGGCGGGTGCTGGTCACAATTAAAGAGGCATCTTGAATAATATCTTCTTCTACTGCGATACGACGTTGTAGATTAAATTGTCGCTCAATCGCCGATTCTTTTTTACCCGATTGCAGTAGTCGGTCAAATTTAGGACGGCCAAGTGAATGGCCAGTAAAGATGAGCGGAATGCCGAGTAAGTTAGATAACTGTCTGCCGACATAGCCTGCATCAGCATAATGTGCGTGAATAAAATCGGGCAGTTGACCCTGCTTACGTAAAAACTGTAAACATTTATCAACCATTTGGTCGAGGTGTTTCCACAATAATTCTTTACGGATATATTTTGTTGGGCCTGCTTGTAGGCGAATAATCCTTGTGTTCTCACTCAGTTGTTCTTCGGCGCGCGCATAGTCAGCTGCTACGCTTTCATCGTCAATTAATCGTGTGAGTAAATCGACTTTAGCAACTTGGGGATGTTGTGCGAGTGCTTTTGTCAGCTCAACCACATATTTGGTTTGCCCACCAGTATCGGCATTAATCCCTAATTCCATATCATTTGCGCGAATGAGTCCATGCACACTAATCATCAAAATATAGAGGGAATGTTCTTTATCGTCGTTTTGATTTTTTTGCATTAAAACCAGCTTTGAATATAAGGCAGATAAAAGTCACTTGTTTCGGGCGCTGCACCTCTAATGGTACAAACTGCGGATGCAAAAATACTGGCTCTGGTTAACATTTGTTCCATCGACCAACCATGTAATAATCCTAAAATACAAATAGCAGCAAATGCATCCCCAGCGCCAACGGTGTCAATCAGTGGTGCGGTTAAAGGCGGCACCGTTACTTTTGTTTCTTCACCATTACTGGATAGTGCCCATGCACCACTTTCACCGCAGGTGACAAACAAGTGTTTTAATTCAAACTTTTTGATTAAAAATAAAGCGCGTTCTTTATCATTGTTCAGTTTAGGCTCAAACAGATTGCAAACAATAGCCAATTCATCTTCATTGATTTTGACAATCTCTGTCCGCAATAACGAGCGGCGAATCATGTGCTTGTTATACCAAGGCGCACGTAAGTTGATGTCTAAAAAGCGAGGGCATTTGGCACCACTTAAAAAGGTATCTAGTGCTAAACGAGATTGAATGCCACGTTGTGTCAATGTACCAAAATACGCTAAATCCGGTTGGGTTGCCAATGTGGTGAGATGTGCCATCCCAGTATGAATATGGTCATAAGCCTGATCGGGTTCTATCTCAAAACGGTGGCTACCATTTTCCATGTGTACGGTGACGCGACCCGTCGGATAGACAGTGTCCAATTGAATACCTGATTGGTCGATATCGAGTCTAGTGAGTTCATCAAACAGCGACTGTTTGAGGGTGTCATTCCCTACCCTAGAAATCAAAACAGGATGTTGCTGAAAGGCGCGCAAATGTCTAGCAACATTATAAGGCGCACCACCAAGCACAGTGGCGTCTGGGAAAATGTCAGCTAACACTTCCCCAAAAATAGCGATAGTAAATGGGTTATTCTTTAAATGATTAGACATGTTCTTTTATTCTAACACTTAAAAACGTTGAAAATGGTCTAAAAAGATAGCGGTTATAATCGATAGTACTCCCTAGAGTGTTGTTTATTTGAGGGTTTATTCAGTTGAAAAAGACTAAAATTCAACCATATCAAATTCTGCTTTAGAAACGCCACATTCTGGACACATCCAATCAGAGGGCACATCTTCCCATTTAGTTCCAGCGGCAATACCATCTTCAGGCCAGCCTTTTTCTTCTTCATAGATTAAGCCGCATACGTTACAAATCCAAGTTTTCATGATTTCTCCTTTAAAAGCCAATATTCTATTTTAAGATAGTTTATAGCCCTTAGTCGGATATGGCAGGAAGAACTGACAAAAAAAGCCCGCTTTCGCGGGCTAAACAGGGGAATTGCATCAATTGATAAACAGAATAACTTCTGATGATGACAATAATATGTCAAATACGTTAATAGTTGAGTTGGCCTGATAAATACCAAGCGGTTTGATTATCTTTGTCGGCTATATTGCCTAAATCCACATAGGCACCGGTAAGCGATACATTTTTATGTGGAAACCAAGTGACGAACAGATCTTTTGCATCTTGTTCTTTGAATAGGCGAATATTGTCTGGTTTATGACG
>JBFJJY010000094.1:0-6490 GCA_041612055.1 Methylophilaceae bacterium
ATGGCACCCGCATGCTTAATTTTTTTGCTGATGGCCAACGGATCTGCGACAGACAGCTCCAAATGCTCGGGCGCTATATAGTTACTAATATCAATCGCCTCTTCAAGATCTTTAACCAAAATGAGCGCCCCTCTATCAGTAATCGATGTGCTAATAATGTCTTTACGTGGCATAGTTTGCACTAGCTTTTGCATGCTGGCTTCTACTTTGTCCAAAAAGTCGGCATCTGGTGATAATAAAATAGACTGTGCTAATTCATCATGCTCAGCCTGACTAAACAAATCCATTGCAATCCAGTCAGGATCTGTTTTTCCGTCACAAATCACTAAAATTTCTGATGGCCCCGCCACCATATCAATACCAACAACCCCAAACACGCGGCGTTTGGCCGCGGCCACATAGGCATTCCCTGGCCCTGTCACCTTATCAACTTGCGGGACTGTTTCTGTCCCATAAGCTAGCGCACCAACAGCTTGGGCTCCACCAATACAAAAAACTCGATCAACACCTGAAATGGCCGCTGCGGCTAACACTAATGCATTTTTTTCGCTATTGGGTGTTGGTACTACCATAATTAATTCTTTGACACCGGCTACTTTTGCAGGAATAGCGTTCATCAAAACACTGGAAGGATAAGCAGCTTTCCCACCTGGCACATACAAACCAACTCGATCCAATGGCGTGACCTGCTGCCCCAGCAACGTACCATCTTCTTCAGTATAACTCCATGACTGCATGACTTGCTTTTCATGGTAATGACGCACGCGATCAGCTGCAGCCTGTAATGCCTCTCTTTGGTCAGCAGGCAAGCTTACTAGCGCCTCATTTAATTCTGTTTGGCTGATTTCAAGTTCAGCAAGGCTATTGGCACCCGTTTTGTCAAAGCGGTTGGTATATTCTAACACTGCCGCGTCACCACGGTTTTTGACATCCTTTAAGATATCAGACACTACTATATCAATCTTGTCGTCTTGCGCAGTTTCAAAAGCTAACAACGCTTTTAAAGCGTTATCAAAACTTACATCTTTTGTCGATAATCGTCGAATATTCATACTTAACCTATTTAGCTGTTGTTGTATTACTCATCACTGCGCGTGTAAAATCATCCAATATTGGTTGTAATGCAGCGCGGTTTAGTTTTAATGAGGCTTGATTGACAATCAACCGAGAGCTTACGTCGCCAACATGTTCAACCGCTTCTAAATTATTGGCTTTCAATGTGCCGCCTGTACTCACTAAATCGACAATCGCATCTGCCAAACCAACCAAAGGCCCGAGTTCCATTGAGCCATATAGCTTAATTAAATCAACGTGCATGCCTTTTTCTGCAAAATGCTCACGCGCGGTCTTCACATACTTGGTGACTACCTTTAATCGCGCACCCTGACGAATCACGGCTTCATAATCAAATCCTTTACGCACAGCAACCATCATTTTGCACTTAGCAATCTGTAAATCCAAGGGTTGATATAAACCATCACCGCCATGCTCATCCAACACATCCTTACCTGCTATACCAATATCGGCCGCCCCATATTGCACATAAGTTGGCACATCGGATGCGCGCACAATAATCAGACGTACATCGGCTCTATTCGTTCCTAAAATAAGTTTTCTAGAAGATCCAGGTTCTTCTGTTGCGTGAATACCTGCCGCCGCTAACAGTGGCGCTGTTTCATCAAATATTCTGCCTTTAGATAAAGCAATCGTAATCATTATTGTCTTCTCTTAATTAATGTGCTCTTTTGACCTTGGCACCTAAAGCAGTCAACTTATCTTCCAAAAACTCATAGCCACGATCCAAGTGATAGATACGCTCAATCACCGTCTCACCTCTTGCAATCAAACCAGCTAGGACTAGACTGGCGGAAGCACGTAAGTCAGTGGCCATCACTGTTGCACCATCTAAGTGCGACACCCCTTGAACTAAAGCCGTATTGCCATCAATGCTAATGTCAGCACCCAAGCGTTGCAACTCTTGCACATGCATGAAGCGATTCTCGAAAATTGTTTCCGTTACTTTTGACACCCCTTCAGCCATCGCATTCAAAGCCATAAATTGCGCTTGCATATCGGTCGGGAATGCAGGGTGCGGCGCTGTGCGTATATTTACTGCTTTTAATTTTCCGTTGCTTTTAACTGTAATACTATTGCCGTTCACAGTGACTTCAGCACCCGCTTCGCGCAATTTATCAATCACAGCATCTAACAAATCCGCTTGTACATTATTGAGTTTAACTTCGCCGCCAGTCATCGCTGCTGCAACCATGTAAGTACCCGCCTCGATACGATCACAAACAATATTATGTGTTGCGCCGTTTAGTTTTTCGACACCTTCGATGGTAATGACATCGGTACCGGCACCTTTGATATTGGCGCCCATTTTATTCAAACATGCTGCTAAATCAACGACTTCTGGTTCTTTTGCAGCATTTTCCAGTATCGTTGTTCCCGTTGCTAATGCTGCCGCCATCATTAGATTTTCTGTGCCTGTGACAGTGACTAAATCCATATAATAACGCGCACCTTGCAGTCGACGATTCGGCAAATGCAACGTGCTGGCTTGAATATAGCCATGCGTAATATGAATCGCCGCACCCATCGCTTGTAAGCCTTTAATGTGCAAATCAACTGGTCGAGAGCCAATTGCACAGCCGCCTGGCAATGAAACGCGCGCACTACCAAATCTAGCCAATAGTGGGCCCAACACCAAAATAGATGCACGCATGGTTTTCACCATTTCATAGGTCGCTTCAAACGAGGCAACATCACTGGCATCTAAGCTAACTTTGTCCGCGTTTCGCGCAACCTTAACACCCATGGTATCGAGCAGCTTCAGCGTAGTATCAATATCTTTTAATGCTGCGACACTAGTCAATTCTAATGGCGTTTCCGCCAATAACGATGCACATAAAATCGGCAATGCTGCATTTTTTGCACCCGAAATGGTGATTTCACCATGAAGCGGTAGACCGCCTTCAATTATTAACTTGTCCAATTACTTAGCACCAGCTAATAAAGTCTGCAATTCACCACTTTCGTACATTGCTCTAATAATATCTGAGCCGCCAACAAATTCACCGTTAACATAAAGTTGTGGGATGGTTGGCCAATTTGCGTATTCTTTAATACCTTCGCGGATGGCTTGATCTTGTAGTACATCAATTGCGATATATTGAGCTTCACAGGCATCCAACACTTGTGTAGCAAGGCTTGAAAATCCACATTGTGGAAACTTCGGGCTGCCTTTCATATAAAGCACCACGGGGTTGCTTGTCACTGTCTCTTTAATTTTTGCTTGTGTATCCATACATTTTCCTAATTAATCAATCATTACTTGTTTATCTCTGCCCACTTTTCAGGCGTTAATGTCCGCATTGACAACGCATGTATTTCTGCGCGCATGCGATCACCCAACGCAGCATAAACCAACTGATGCTGCTGTATCATGTTTTTTCCTTCAAACGCAGGGCTAACAATCGTCGCTTCAAAATGCGTACCATCATCTCCCAAAACCTTAATGTAATCACACGCTAGATGTTCGGTGATATAACTTTCTAATTGCGCTGCACTTAACACATTAACCTCAACTAACCTCGTAACTTATAACCAGATTTTAGCATTTTTAGGCTCAACACAACCAATAGTGCTAAAAACGTCGAAACAACAACAAAACTCACCCAAGGAGAGATATCACCCTTACCAAAAAATCCATATCGGAAACCATCAATCATATAAAAGAACGGATTGAACTTGGAAATGGTTTGCCAAATCGGCGGCAGCGAATGTATGGAATAAAAAACACCTGACAAAAAGGTCAACGGCATAATCACAAAGTTTTGAAATGCGGCCATTTGGTCAAAACGATCTGACCAGATACCCGCGATAATGCCAAATGTGCCCAGCAAAGCACTACCTAAGAGAGCAAATGTAATCACCCAACCTATGTGCAAAATTGGCAAATCAACGAACCAAAGTGCTACTAAATAAATACTTAAACCGACCACCAATCCGCGCACGATAGCCGCAGCAAGAAAAGCCAAAAAGAACTGCAAATACGTTAATGGCGTTAACAATACAAAGATAATATTGCCCATTACCTTTGATTGCACCAAGCTAGAAGAGCTATTGGCAAATGCATTTTGCAATAGCGACATCATAATTAAACCAGGTATCAAAAAAGCCGTATATGGCACATCATCATAGACTTGCACGCGACCTTCTAACACATGAGAAAAAATCAACAAGTAAAGTAAAGCCGTGATGACGGGAGAAGCAATCGTTTGGAATGCCACACGCCAAAACCGCAATACTTCTTTTTTAAAAAGCGTATAGACGCCTCTTGTTTGCTCATTTATCAAACTCATGCACCACCTACTAACGATAAAAACACGTCTTCTAAATCAGCTTCAATTAGTTGCATATCATCAATCACAGCATTGGCTTTTCGCAACTCACTTAACGCAAACTCAACCTGATTCAGTTCAGTTAATGCCAAGGTAAACATCTCCCCATCATAGTGCTTCAGTAGCGGTTGCAAACTATTTGGTAACGCGCCTGATGTTAATTTAATGCATAAATTCTTGGCGGCAAACTTGCTCAACAAATTAGCCGTCGTGTCTAGCGCAACAATTTCACCTTGCTTCATCATCGCCACACGTGAACACAACTCTTCCGCTTCTTCCAAATAATGTGTTGTTAGAATAATGGTGTGACCTTCTTGATTGAGCTTTTTGATAAATGCCCACATCAACTGCCTCAGTTCAACATCGACGCCAGCCGTTGGCTCATCCAACACAATGACTGGCGGCTTGTGTGCTAAAGCTTGTGCGATTAATGCACGTCGCTTCATTCCACCAGACAGTTTACGCATATTGGTATGCGCTTTATCAGCCAGCCCTAAAGACTCAATAATCTCATCTACCCAAGCATCGTTTTCTTTACCATGACCGAAATAACCAGCTTGAAAGCGCAGCATTTCTCGCACATTAAAAAAAGGATCAAACACCAACTCCTGTGGCACGACACCCAGTGCTTTTCGTGCTGCCTGATAATCGTTGGCAACATCATGTCCCATGATGCTAGCCTTGCCAGCCGTTGGTCGTGACAACCCTGCAAGGATATTAATCAGTGTTGATTTTCCTGCACCATTTGGTCCAAGCAGGCCAAAAAATTCACCCTGCTGCACAGTTAAATTAATCCCTTTTAAGGCATGCAAAGACCCAAAGTGCTTTTGAATATTCTCAATTTTTATTGCTGGAACCGTCAAAATGACCTTTTCAAAATTAAACTGCTGATAAAACGAAACCCCATCCTATTAGATGGGGTCAAGATGAGCAAAACCAAGCTTAGTGTATATGACTAATTAAATAATAATGTTACGCCATATAAAGCGGTTAGGCTAGTGAGGTTTTTTGGCAGATTAACAAACGTAATTTTCTTGTTTTCAGCCACTGCTCTTCGTTGCCATTCCAACATCAAACTGACAGCAGAAGTATCAACCTCGCCAACCTCGCTGAAATCAATCACGGCCTGATCATTTAGCGTTAAACGTTGACTTGACACCAATAATTCATTGGCATTGTCCATGGCAATGTCGCCTGCGACATCCCAATGATTTTCATTCTGAATAATTGCTGCCATGATCTTACTTAATCAACTACTTAGCAGAAGCATTAGCATTTTTAGTTGCTAACTTCTTGATTAAACTATCCAAACCGTTTTGGCGCACCTCTTGTGAAAATTGGCCGCGGTAGTTAGTCACTAAACTCACACCCTCTATCACAATATCATACACTTTCCATGTGTTGTCTTCTTGCGCTAAAGAATAATCAACCTGAATTGGCTGTCCACCATTTTGGATGATTTTAGTTTTTACTGACGCAGTTTTAGCATCATCTGCCATCCGTAATGGCAAAAACTCAATTTTTTGATCTTTATATTTAGATAACGCAGTTGCATATGTACGTAAAAGCAATGTACGAAACTCTTTCTGAAAGTTAGCTTTTTGCTCTGCTGTCGCTCTTGTCCAATTTTTACCTAAAACTAGGCGCGATACACGCTCAAAATTAAAGTTAGGTAGAATCTTCTCTTCTGCTAACGCAAAAATTTTAGCTTGATTACCCGCTTGAATATCTGCATCCGACTTCACAATCTCTAATACGTCTTCAGCTGTCCGTTTTACTAGCGCATCAGGGGCTTCAATTGCAAAAGCAACACTGCCAAAACAAAACAAAGTTAACGCAATAAAAAAGTTTTTCAACATGTTCATATCCTATAGTATTTAAAAACCTAAAGCTGACTCTTAATTAACCAAGTCATCCAAAGGATTGTCAGTTAACGCATCATCTTCTGTTTTGGTTGATTCAGTAGATGCTGTTGTTTCTGCTGCTGGTTCTGATGCTTTATTATACAAGAACTGGCTAATCATCTTCTCAAGCACCACTGCATCTTGTGTCTGTACAATCTTATCGCCATTTTTTAATGCAAC
>JBFJJY010000095.1:0-6483 GCA_041612055.1 Methylophilaceae bacterium
ATCGGGTAAAAGCTGCTGTGATTGCAGCAGATGTATATGAGCGAGATTCAATGTTTTATCAGGGCATGCAAATTGGTCAGTTAGAAACCATGGGTTACGATTGGCGTTTATCAAAAGAGTATCCTGAAAAGTTAAAAGCAATTACATCAGAGCAAATTCAAGCGGTGGCTAAAAAATATTTGGTTGAAGACAATATGACAGTCGCAACGCTAGACCCGCAACCGATTGATCCAGATGCGGAGCCCGTTGGTAAGCCACATACGCATTAGTGTAAAACTGGCGAAAGCTTCGTGGTTGTGTGCCTTGCTTGATTGAAGGGTTATGATTTTTAAGATTATTTTTTAGGGTTAAGTATGAAGAAATTTCAATTTTTGATGATGTTAATGACTGGTCTAGTTGCGTTTAGCAGCCATGCCGCGGTTAAGATTGAGCATTGGCAAACGAGCGCTGGCAGTCGAGTCTACTTTGTTGAGAATCATGATTTGCCTATTTTAGATATGAATGTTGGTTTTCCTGCCGGTAGCGCTCGCAACAGCACCGAGACTGCAGGGCTAGCAGGCGTGACGCTCTATATGATGAGTTTGGGTGCAGCAGGCATGAATGAGGAAGAAATTACCAATGCTTTTGCTGATATTGGCGCAGAAAAAGGCGGGTCATTAGATGCGGATCAAGCTTCACTGAGTTTGCGCACACTGACCAGCGAGCAAGATAAAGCGCTGGCGGTATTCAATAAAATATTACACCAACCTGATTTCCCGCAAGCGGTGTTAGCACGCGAGAAAGCGCGCATTATTGCGGGTTTGCAAGAAGCAGAAACGCAACCAGATAGTATTGTAAATAAGGCGTTTATGCAGGCTTTATACGGTAAGCACCCTTATAGCTTACCTGATAGCGGTGAAGTCGAGACCATTAAAGCAATCAGTCGAGAAGATTTACAGGCTTTTTATCAACAGTATTACAGCGCAAAAAGTGCAGTAATTGCACTAATCGGCGATGTCACAAAAGCTGAAGCACAGCAAATAGCTGAAAAAGTATCTGCTGGTTTGCCACAAACCCCAGCAGTGAGTGGTTTGCCAAAAGTGAGCTTGCCGACAGCTGCTAATAAACAGCGGATTGCACACCCAGCTAGTCAAGCGCATATTTTATTAGGTTATCCAGGGATTACTCGTGGTGATGCTGATTATTTTCCACTCTATGTTGGCAACTATATTCTAGGCGGTGGTGGCTTTGTTTCTAGGCTAACGGAAGAGGTCAGAGAGAAGCGTGGATTGGTTTATAGTGTTTATAGTTACTTTGTCCCTATGGCAGAGCAAGGTCCATTTCAGATTGGCTTGCAAACTAAAAAAGAGCAAGCGGATGAAGCATTAAAAGTGGTCAATGAAACCTTGGCTAACTATATGAAGGAAGGCGTAACAGAGGAAGAACTGCAAGCTGCAAAATCGAATATCACGGGTGGTTTCCCGATGCGGCTAGATAGTAATCGCGACATTTTAGGCTATTTATCCATGATTGGATTTTATCAATTACCACTGACGTATTTAGATGATTTTAATCAAGAGGTTAATAAAGTAACTGCAGCCCAGATCAAAGAAGCTTTTAATCGACGCTTACAGTTAAATCATTTTGTTTCTGTAATTGTTGGTGCTCAATAGTCAGCGATTGGTGTAGCACTAATGAATGACTGCTGAGACTGTTTCTTTGCTGAGCAAATGCGCTAAAGGCGCTGGTTTATGCCGCAAAAAGCCTTGCACATAGTCAACGCCCATTTGTTGCAATAGCGCCTCAACTTCTTCAGTCTCAACCCATTCGGCAATGGTGAGTTTTCCTGTCACCTTTGCCACTTCTAAAATACATCGAACTGTGGCTCGGTCGATATCGTTGTTGACCAATTCTTTAATGAACTGCCCATCAATTTTTAGATAATCAATCGGCAGTGATTTAAGATGACCAAACGAAGAAACACCACTGCCAAAATCATCTAATGCAAAGCGAATATGTTGCTTTTGCATGCTATTAATAAATGTATTAGCAGCACTTAAGTTAGTAATGGCGGCTGTTTCTGTGATTTCAAAACAAATATTAGTGCAATCAAGCTCTAATGATTCAATACGTTCTAATACATATTCATGAAAAGTATGGTCACTAATTGATTGACCTGACAGATTGATGGCAATAGATCCAATATGCGCCAGTTGTTTTTGATGCTGTTTTAACCAAGTAAAAACAGCATTTACAACCCATTTATCAATCCGAGAAATTAAATGAAATTTTTCAGCGGCTGGTAAAAATGTGCCGGGAGAAACCAAATGACCTTTTTCATCTAGCATTCTTAATAAAATTTCACTTTTTACTCTCATCCCTTTGGTAAGCGGGATAATAAGCTGGTGATATAAAACGAAGCGATTTTCTTCTAGTGCTTGAGTAATGCGACTTGCCCAATAAGCACTGCCTTTTCTTGATTCCAAGCTGTAATCAGAATCATAGAAAATATGAACGCGATTGCGGCCAGACTCTTTAGCCGCATAGCATGCGGTGTCGGCTGATTGCATCAGATGCTCAATGGATTTCCATTTTTCGTTAAAAATAAGCAAACCAATGCTGGCACTAATAGCAAAGCGTTGATTGTGATGGGTAAAACGATAATTATCGATATCTTTACAAATATTTTCGGCAATGCGTAGAGCAGGCTCTAAGCTACAATTTTCCAACAAAATACCAAATTCATCGCCACCTAAACGTCCTAGCATGTCAGAGTTGCGTAAATGGGTGAGCATGATGTGCGAGATGGATTTGAGTAGTTTGTCGCCAACGGTATGTCCACAGGTGTCGTTAATAATTTTGAATTGGTCAAGATCAATAAACATCAATGCATGTTCACAATGGTTTTTGTGTGCAGTAATGAGAGAGTGGTCTAATTTATGTTCAAATTCCCTGCGATTAAAAAGACCTGTTAATGCATCATGGGTCGCGCGATAAGTCATTTCTGATGCCATTTTCCGTTGCTCAGTGACATCATGAAAAACTAAAACTGCACCTAGTATGTTTTGCTTTTCGTCGCGGATGGGTGCTGCTGAATCTTCGATGCCATATTCTGTTCCATCTTTGCTAATTAAAAGCGTGTGAGTCGCAAGTCCCACTGTTTTATTTTCACTTAAACAAACATAAACAGGATCGATTGCGCGTTCTCGATTGGTTTCATCAATAATGTTAAACACTTCTGTAATTGGCTTGCCTTGGGCATCTGCAAGTTTCCAGCCAGTTAATGACTCTGCGACAGGATTTAGATATTCAATTTCGCACTGCGTATTAGTGGTAATTACCGCATCGCCGATAGACTGCATAGTGACACGCAACCGCTCATGCTGCAGGAAAAATGATTTTTCAAGTTGTTTTTTTGCCGTAATATCACGGCCAATAATGGCAATACCAACAAGCTCACCTATAGCATTCTTGATGGGAGATAAATTGACTGACAAATCAATTAATGCGCCCGATTTTGTCAATCGCTGCGTTTCAAAATGGCGAATAGCTTCACCATTTTTAATTTTGTGAACAAGATATTGCTCCTCTGCTAGAAGCGCTTCTGGAAATAGACAGGTAATTGACTCACCAATCATTTCGCTCGCACTATAGCCAAATATCATTTCGGCACCTTTGTTCCAGCTTGTCACAATGCTATCTAAATCTTTGCTGAGAATTGCATCGCTGGATGATTCAACAATCGCTGCTAACTTATTGGCATTATTGCGTGTCTCGTTAATCGCTTCTCGACGACTGATTAATGCTTTAGAGATTGTATTGGCTAACCCTGTTAGCATTGATTTCTGTAAATCAGATAATGCATGCGGCTTTTGGCTGATCACGCAGATTGCGCCAATATTCTCACCAGACGGCATAGCAATCGGTGCGCCAGCGTAAAAATTGATGTGAGGCGCTTGCGTGACTAAAGGGTTATTTTTAAAACGGTCGTCTAATGTCGCATTTTGCACCTCAAACACTTGATCTTTTAATATGGTATGTGAGCAAAAAGCCATATCACGGTCAGTCTCTGTCGTGCCTTCAAAGCCTATATTGGCTTTAAACCACTGGCGATTTTCATCAATTAAGCTAATCAATGCGATAGGGGTATCACAAATGATGGATGCAAGTTTGGTGATTTCATCAAAAAGAGCTTCAGACGGGGTGTCAAGCACCAATAAGTCTTGGAGATTCTTAAGGCGCTGCGCTTCATTTTTTGGTTTATCTGCGGGCACTGTCATGGGTTTACTCTTCTAAGAATGGTTAGATGAATGTTTTCTGTTGAATCATGCACCAAGTCTACTCATACCAAAGACTTAAGTATGCGCCGAGATGAGCTATTTTTATAGTCTATTCATCATATTTAACCATTTAGATTGACTCCACACATCAGTCTGTATATAAAAAGACTAAAAATGCGGTTTGTTTTGATCGGCAACAGACAACCATTATTGCGTTAAAATGTTGATTTATCATCAATCGATCTATTTTGTTAAAGCAATCGACACCATCAAAAAAATACAAGCAAAATACGGTACGTATTGGCGCAGGCAGTTGGCGTAGTCGCCTGCTGCAATTTCCTAATGCAGAAGGATTGCGTCCGACGCCTGACCGCGTGAGGCAAACGGTATTCAATTGGTTGGGGCAGGATTTAACAGGTAAAGTTTGCTTGGATTTGTTTGCTGGTACCGGCGTCATGGGTTTTGAAGCATTGTCGCGTAATGCAAAGTCCGTGGTAATGGTCGAGTTAGCAAAAGCACCTTTTCAGTCATTATTGCTAAATAAAGAAAAGCTAGATGCAACACAAGCGCAATTTGTCCAGCAGGATGCTTTGCAGTTTTTAGCTAATAATCAACAAAAATTTGATGTGATTTTTTGTGATCCACCTTATCAAAAACAGTGGCTAGATAAACTACTGCCATTGCTCGGTGAGCACTTGAGTCAAGAAGGTTTGTTGTATGCCGAAGCTGAGTTTAAGCTTGCATCCGATGCACGTTGGGAGGTGATTAAGCATGGTAAAGCAGGGAATGTGTATTATCATTTGTTAAAATCAAGTTTGGGGCATACATATGAGTAAAACATGCATCGCCGTTTATCCTGGCACTTTTGATCCTATCACCTTGGGTCACGAAGATATTGTATCGCGCGCGGCAAATTTGTTTGATGAGGTGATTGTGGCTGTCGCAGGTAGCACCAGTAAAAAAACACTCTTTAGTTTAGAAGAGCGAGTAGCATTAGCAACAGCAGTATTTGATACGCCTAACGTTAAGGTGGTAGGATTTGATGGCTTGTTAATGCAGTTTGTGCAAGAGCAAGGCGCACAAATGGTGATTCGCGGCCTACGCGCGGCGAGTGATTTTGAATATGAGTTTCAATTGGCAGGGATGAACCGTAAACTGTATCCTAAGTTAGAAACGTTATTCCTAACACCATCCGAGCAATATATGTTTGTGTCTTCTAGTTTGGTACGCGAAGTTGCACATTTAGGTGGTAACGTGCACCAGTTTGTTTCGCAAAATGTAGAAGATGCGATTAAAAAGAAATTAGGATAGGTGATTAATGGCTTTAATGATTACGGATGAGTGCATTAATTGCGACGTTTGTGAGCCAGCGTGCCCAAACGAAGCGATTTATCAAGGGCAAGAGATTTATGAGATTGATGCTGACTTGTGTACAGAATGTGTTGGGCACTATGACGAACCGCAATGCGTTTCCGTTTGTCCAATCGACTGTATTCCAATCAATCCAAATGTAGTAGAAACAAAAGAGCAATTGTTAGTTAAATTCAAACAAATTACAGGAAAGTGGGAAAACGGATGAGAATGTTACATACCATGTTGCGCGTTGGAGATTTGCAGCGGTCTATCGATTTTTATACCAATGTGCTTGGGATGAAGCTCATCCGCCAGCATGATTATCCTGATGGTGAATTTACACTGGCGTTTGTAGGATATGGCAATGAATATGACAACACAGTATTAGAGTTGACTTATAACTATGGTAAAACCGAATACGACATGGGTAATGCTTATGGGCACATCGCGATTGAAGTAGAAGATGCGTATAAAGCTTGTGATTTAGTCAAAGCAAAAGGCGGTAAAGTGATTCGAGAAGCAGGTCCGATGAAACACGGTACCATTATCATTGCTTTCGTTGAAGATCCAGACGGCTATAAAATTGAATTTATTCAAAAAGGTACCATTGAATATCCACGCTGAGTACCTGCGTTGAATATCAAAGTTAAGTTCGTATGAGTGACAATAGAGAGCAATTAAAGCAAGCAGTGCAATTGGCATTAGATGGCGAATGGGATGCTTCGCACCAAATCGCGCAGGAATACTCTGATGTTACCGCCAACTGGATACACGCGGTTCTTCACAAAATTGAAGGAGATGAGTGGAACAGTAAATACTGGTACGAAAGAAGTGCGGGTGTTAAATACGAAGACTACGCTGATGTGACTGA
>JBFJJY010000096.1:0-6436 GCA_041612055.1 Methylophilaceae bacterium
AAAATCAGCAAAACTGAAAAAGATGGGCAAGTGATTCATCAAATTGCCAAAATCATTTATACAAAACCAGTTCAACTTATTCAAGAATTACCATTACCATGACACCAAATTTACTCCGTCAAGCAGCCATGTTACTAAGCGACATGCTCAACTTTGATCAACCAGCCGATGCAAAGATGAGCGCGTTTTTTCGTCATCATCGCGAGCTCGGCAATAAAGAGCGTGCGTTTGTGGCGGAGAGTGTATATGGCGTGATTAGGCGTTTACGGTTTTTAAGCACGCTAACTGCCAATGATGAAGATGATCCTGATGATGCGCGTAAGCTCATCTTGGCTTGGTTGCTACGTGTACAAGGTCGCAGTTTGCGCGATTTAGATGAAATGCTGACAGAGCAGCAAAAAGAATGGGCCATTGCGATTAAAGCCAAATCAACCGAAGACTTTCCGATTGCTGTGCAAGCGGATGTGCGAGATTGGTTATGGGATAAACTGGTTGCACAATACGGCGAAGAGCAAGCACTCACTATTTGTCGTAGTATGTTTGAACAAGCGACTTTAGATTTGCGCGTCAATACCATTAAAGGCACACCAGAAGAAGTGCTGGCCAACATGATTGCAGAAAACATTAATAATGAAAATATCATCGCAGCCATGCCATATTCGCCAATTGGGATACGCATGCCTAATCGTGTTGGCATCAGTAAACATGTCTTGTTTACTGAAGGTAAAATTGAAGTGCAAGATGAAGGCAGTCAAATTCTGAGTTATTTGGTTGCGCCAAAGCGTGGTCAAATGGTGGCGGATTTATGTGCAGGCGCAGGTGGTAAGACACTCGCTTTGGGTGCACTGATGCGCAACACAGGCCGTTTGTATGCATTTGATGTATCAGAAAAGCGCTTGAATAATTTAGGTAAACGTTTGAAACGTTCAGGTTTGTCTAATTTAAATGCACAAGTGATCAATAACGAAAATGATTTAAAACTCAAACGATTAAACGCTAAGTTTGACCGTGTTTTAGTGGATGCGCCCTGTAGTGGCTTAGGGACTTTGCGCCGCAATCCAGATTTAAAATGGCGTCAGACAGAACAGGATGTGATTGAGTTAAATACAAAACAAACCAATATTTTGGCGCGTGCTGCTAAGTTAGTAAAAGCAGGTGGTCGAGTGATTTATGCAACATGTAGTTTGCTAAGAGAAGAAAACGAAGCCATTGCCGAGGCCTTTTTAAATGCACATCCAGACTTTGTTTTAGTCCCTGCAAATGAAGTGCTGGCGCAGCAACAAATTAATTTAGATACAGGTAAGTATTTAAATTTATTGCCACACTTGCATGGCACCGATGGTTTTTTTGCTGCCGTTTTTGAGAAAAAGCTAGCAGAAAATAAACCGAATATGAAACCCCTAGAAAAGGCCGCATAATCATGGCGCTTGATCTTTCTAACACCTTAGTTGTTGGTATTTCGGCAACAGCCCTATTTGATTTAGGGGAGGCTGATCGGTTATTTCAAGAGCAATTGAAAGTGGATGTTGAAAAAGCAGTCGTGCAATATCGCCAGTATATGTTGGCAAGAGAGAATGAACCGTTGCTAGATGGCACAGGGATGCCGCTGATCAGAGCCTTGTTAGAGCTGAATAAGTTTCATCAGAAAGACGAAGCGCCATTAGTTGAAGTGGTGGTGATGTCGAGGAACAGCCCTGAAACAGGGGTGCGTGTTTTTAACAATATTAGAAAACTCGGTTTAAAAATCAGTCGGCATGCTTTTACTGGAGGTGAATCAGTCGCCGACTATATTGAAGCATTTGATGTCGATTTGTTTTTAACAACCAATCGTAAAGATGCGCAAAAAGTGATGGATGCTGGAAAATGTGCAGTTGCACTATTGAAAGAGCCGCCAAAAGACATTGAGCAGTTGCCTAGCGACCAAGTCAGAATTGCTTTTGATGGTGATGCAGTATTATTTGATGAAAGTAGTGAGCTGATTTTTAAATCAAAAGGTTTAGATGAGTTTCAGCAAAATGAAGATTTACAACAACATGTACCCATGTTGGAAGGACCTTATGCTTCGTTTTTGCAAAAACTCGCAAAATTACAAAGTCGCTTGCCTTTTGGAGTGGAAATGTCGCCAATCCGTTTAGCCATTGTGACTGCTAGAAGTGCGCCAGCCGAGATGCGCGTGATTAATACATTGCGCCATTGGGGTGTTTATGTGAACGAGGTGTTCTTTTTAGGTGGATTAAATAAAACCGCGATTTTAAAAGCATTCAAACCGCACATCTTTTTTGACGACCAAGATTTACATATTGAAACAGCATCAAAACTAGTACCTGCGGGGAAAGTGCCCTACAAAACTGATTCTTTATTAAACAAACAAAAATAGGTAAAGTGAATAATCCAATCAAACGATACATAAGTGATTACCGATGAAACGACCTAGTCTGAATGTACAGATATTAGTTGGTGCTTTATTTGGCCTATTAGTTGGGTTGCTATTTCAGCAAACTGGAATAGACAATACAACCGCCTCCTCTAGCTTATATGTAGCCACTATTATTGGCACATTATTCATCGATTTGCTGAAAATGATTTTAATCCCATTGGTGTTTTGTAGCATCGTCGTGGGAATCGCCAACTTGCGGCAGCATCAACAAATGCACAAAGTGTGGATAACCACGCTCCTCTTTTTTGTGGCTACCATGGCAATTGCGATGATTATTGGCATGACAGCAAGCACCTATTTTAAGCCTGGTGCTGGATTAGCCGTCAGCATGTTCGAAGGGGCTATGCAAAATTTCCAATCGCAACAAATGCCATTACCTGAATTTTTCGCCCACTTTTTACATCATTTATTTGTCAATCCATTCACAGCATTGGCCGAAGGAAAAGTGTTGTCTGTGGTTATTTTTGCTTTATTTTTGGGCATCGCGCTGGTGATGGGTGGCGATCGCTATAAAAACATTTTACGATTATTGGAGGAGGGCTTGGCCGTCACCATGCGTATCGTGAATTGGATTATGTGGTTGGCACCATACGGAATTGCCGCGTTGCTTATTAAACTGGTTGCCACCCAAGATGTTTCTATGTTGGGTACGCTCGCAGAGTTTGTTGTGATTGTTGCTGGGACGCTGTTATTTCATGGTGTGGTGGTTCTACCGTTACTTTTATTTCTCTTTACTGGACAATCTCCTCTCTGGTTTTGGCAAGGCGCTCGTCAAGCATTAATCACTGCATTTGCCACGAGTTCAAGCTCTGCTACCTTGCCAATCACAATGCGCTGTGCAACAGAACAGTTAGCTGTAAAACCAGAAATTGCAGGCTTTGTGCTTCCGCTTGGCGCCACCATGAATATGGATGGCACCGCTTTATACGAGGCTGCTGCCGCATTATTCATTGCCAATTTAGTTGGTGTTGATTTAAGCTTTGTCCAACAAATCATCGTGTTTTTAACTGCCATGCTTGCTTCTGTTGGTGCGCCTGGTATTCCCAGCGCAGGCATGGTGACCATGGTGTTGGTTTTACAATCTGTTGGCTTACCAGCAGAAGCAATTGCTATTTTGTTACCTGTCGATCGCTTGTTAGACACCTTACGCACGACGATTAACGTAGAAGGTGATATGACAGCTAGCCTAGTGGTTCAGAAAATCGTTTCTTAAGGTCGTTTAAATATACTATGTTACATTTTCATAAAGCCGACTTGGTTGATGCTGAGCCAATCGCCAAATTAATTAACGCTGCGTATCGAGGTGAGACAAGCCGCAAGGGATGGACGACGGAGGCCGATCTTCTTGATGGGCTACGCACCACGACGGCTGAAATCGCAAAGATGATTAAACGCAACGATGCGTTTATTTTAATTGGTGTGCAAAATGATGAAATTGTCGCCACGATTTGTTGTGAGCTACAAGTGATTGCCTTTAAGCACACGGTGCATTTTGGCATGATTGCAGTTAAACCAACTTTGCAAAATAAAGGATATGGCAAACATATTATTCACGCTGCTGAAACCATGACCAGACGAGAGTGGCGAGTGGCTGGTTATCATATGACGGTAATTACGCTAAGAACAGAATTAATTGAGTTTTATGAACGTCTTGGTTATCAGCGTACAGGCGAGTTCGAGGCTTTTCCTATTAACCCCACATTATGGCAACCCAAGGTTGAGGGCTTAAGTTTACAAGTGCTCGCTAAGCTTGCATAGCCAGCACTTGTGAGGCATGGACTTTGTTCATTCATATGGATTGAAGTTTAGCCTGCGTTAAGCTCGATTGAATTTTTGTGTTTTAGCCGCATTCCATTTTTCCAGCCCGTGCATGACTAATGAATAAGCCGCGGGCACAACAACTAATGTCAGCAGTGTTGAAGACAGCATGCCACCAATAATTGCGATGGAGAGCGGTTTATTGGTTTCGCTACCAGCGCCTAATCCAATCGCGGCAGGTAACAACGCCAATATGATGGTCAATGAGGTCATGAGGACTGGGCGTAATCTAACAGGACAGGCTTCCGCTAGCGCTTCATCGATACCAGCACCTTTTTCTCTGAGTTGATTGGTTAGGTCTATCAGTAAGATAGAGTTTTTTGCGACTAAGCCAATTAATAAAACCAAGCCAATCATCGAGTAAATATTTAAGGATTGATTAAAGAGCAGGAGTGCGATTAAACCGCCGATGATGGCTAGCGGTTGAGCAAGCATCACAATCAGTGGTTGTATAAACGAGTTGAATTGACTTGCCAGTACCATGTATAGCAATACAAAGGCTAGAATAAAGACAAATGACATATTCTTGATGGTTTTGCGCATTTCCTCGGCTTGTCCTGAGAGAATTAATTGATATTCTGCAGGAATGATTTCCGCTGCCGTTGAATTTACGACATCCAGTGCTTCATTTAATGGCATGGTTGGATTGGCATAGAAATTAACAGCATACTGTAAATCATAGCGGCCAATCACAGCTGCCCCCAGTGTTGATTTAAAACTAGCAACAGCATCTAGCCGCACGAGTTCTCCGCTATCATTTCTCAGGAAAATTTTACTTAAATCTGTTGCTTGTTGTAGCAATGTTTCATCCGCTTTTAGACGAATATCATAGCGTTGACCATCGCTAATATTGTCGTTGTAACTGGCAACGTTAATGCCACCTGCATATAAAGAAATTGCCGTGGCAATCTCTCTCGCATTGAGGCCGAGATTGGCAGCACGTGTTCGGTCGATATCAACACTCAGCTGCGGCAAATCCAGTTGTACATCAACATCGACTTTCCCCATACCTTCAGTTTTTGAAAGCGCGTCTTGCAGACGATTAGAGACTTCGCCCAGCTCTGCTAAATTATTTCCTGTTAAAATAAATTGTAATTTCTCAGACCGTTGACCTGATGAAATAGACGGTGGTGAGGCAAACGCATTTACCCCTGGAATTTGCGCTAAATCTTTTTTAACCAGATTAATTAATTCGCCTTGGCTAAGACGACGCTCTTCTTTTGGTTTAAGACGAACACTAATGCTGCCCTGATTGACTTGCCCACGAGAGCCTGTACCAATAGAAGCATAGTAACTGTCGATTTCAGGATATTTGGCAAGGGCAGCTTCAATTAGCTTTAAACGCGAGTCGGTATATTCTAAATTTGAACCCAGCGGTGTTTTTGCACTAATTCTAAATGCACTTTCATCAGATTCGGGTACAAACTCTTTATCAACATGTTTCATGCTGTAGAAGCCAGTCACCGCGACGAATAATGCCGTAAAAATAAGGATAAAACCGCGATGAAGTAATGTTAGATTCAATAGTTTCTTATAGGCAGTATCTAGTTTTGCTAGTGTTTCTGCTATTTTGGTATAAAACAGATTTTCTTGTTGCACCACGTTTAAGTAGCGCGAACAGAGCATGGGCGTTAATGTTAGCGAAACAATTAATGAAATGATGACGCCAAATGTCACGACGACTGCAAACGATTCGAAGAACATCCCAACAATACCATCCATAAAAATAACCGGCGCAAAGATGCAGACTAAAGAAGCGGATGAGGCAAGCACAGCAAACACCACTTCATTGCTACCGTTGATAGTCGCTAATCTTCGGAAGCGATTAACAGCACTCGGATCTTTGGCGTCTTGTTTGCTCAGTTTATTGCCGAGCTCACCAGACATATGCCGCATAATACTTTCGCGGACCACAATAGCATCATCCACCACAACGCCTATCAATAGGAGTAGCGCGAGTAGTGTCATGCTGTTAAACGTATAGCCAGCAAAATACATGACAGCAATAGCGCCGAGTAAAGAAACTGGAATCTCCAGACAGATCATGACGGTTGAACTGAATGAGCGCATAAAAATAAGCACAATCAGCGCAGCAAACAGCGTACCTTCTACTAAATGCTCTTTAAGAGAGTTTACAATTTGGTTAATAAAAATAGAGTCATTTGATGATATTTCCAACTG
>JBFJJY010000097.1:0-6353 GCA_041612055.1 Methylophilaceae bacterium
AACGCATTATTCCTTGTATGGATGTCACGGCTGGACGCGTCGTTAAAGGCGTTAATTTTCTTGAGTTGCGTGATGCTGGTGACCCTGTAGAAATTGCGAAGCGTTATGATGACCAAGGTGCGGATGAACTGACTTTTCTGGATATTACTGCAACTTCAGATGATCGTGACTTGATTTTGCACATTATTGAAGATGTGGCTAGTCAAGTTTTTATTCCACTGACGGTGGGTGGCGGTGTTCGTGAGGTTGATGATGTGCGGCGATTACTGAATGCGGGTGCCGATAAAGTGAGCATTAATACAACGGCTGTTTTTAATCCGCAAATGGTTGCAGATGCCACAGCGCGATTCGGCTCACAATGTATTGTGGTGGCAATCGATGCCAAGAAAGTCGATAACCAGCCATTTGAATGGGAAGTATTTACCCATGGTGGTCGCAGACCAACTGGGCTTGATGCTGTAGAGTGGGCTAAAAAGATGGTTAATTTAGGTGCTGGCGAGTTGTTAGTCACCAGTATGGACAGAGATGGCACTAAGATTGGCTTTAATAATGAGCTGAATCGTGCAATCTCAGACGCGGTTGAAGTGCCATTAATTGCGTCTGGCGGTGTCGGCAATTTGCAGCACTTGGTAGATGGCATCAAAATAGGCGGTGCTGATGCAGTGCTGGCAGCCAGTATTTTTCATTATGGCGAATACACGGTCAATCAAGCGAAAACTTACATGCAAGCACACAACATTGAAGTAAGGCTGTAGAATCTAATACATGAATTGGTTAGATAAAATACATTGGGACGACAATGGACTTGTTCCCGTTATCGCACAAGAGCATCAAAGTGGCAAAGTGTTGATGTTTGCTTGGATGAACCGTGAAGCTTTAATGCTGACGTATGAAAGCAAACGCGCTGTTTACTGGTCACGCTCACGCCAAAAACTATGGCGCAAAGGCGAAGAGTCAGGTCATGTTCAATTAGTGCATGAAATTCGATTGGATTGTGATGAAGACGTTGTGTTGGTCGTAGTGGAGCAAATCGGTGGCATCGCTTGCCATACAGGTAGGCAAAGTTGTTTTTTCAGCAAGCTAAACAATGGGCAGTGGGAAATCGATCAGCCTGTTATTAAAAACCCAGAAGACATTTACAAGCCAATTGCATGAGTGATATCTTAAACCGATTAGCAGAATTGTTGGAACAGCGTAAAGCGGCTGATCCTAGCGCTTCTTATGTTGCCAAGTTATATGCAAAAGGCATGGATAGCATCCTTAAAAAAGTCGGTGAGGAAGCAACAGAGACAGTTATTGCTGCAAAAGGGGGCAATAAAGAAGAAATTATTTATGAAACGGCTGATTTGTGGTTTCACACACTGGTGATGTTGGCCAAAGCGGGTTTAAAACCGCAAGATGTTTTGGATGAGCTTGCTCGACGCGAGGGTTTGTCTGGTATTGATGAAAAAAATGCACGACCACAAGATTGAGATTGTTTAAAGAACTAAGGCGAATAGCATGAGTACAGATTGTCTTTTTTGTAAAATTGTTGCGGGCGATATTCCCTCGACTACCATCTATGAAGACGAAGATGTCATAGTGTTTAATGATATTAAGCCAATGGCAAAGATTCACTTTCTCATTGTGCCTAAAGAGCATGTGGAAAGTTTGAAAAGTTGTGATGCGTCGCATCAACAGCTGTTAGGTAAGATGTTATTGTTAGCGCCTAAGTTAGCGGCTGAACAAGGTTTGCAGGGATTTAAAACCTTGATTAATACAGGCCGCGAAGGCGGGCAAGAAGTGTTTCATATACACATACACGTATTTGGCGGTGGTTTGCCAAATGCTTAAGTTTAGGAGATTGTAATGGGTGCATTCAGCTTGTGGCATTGGTTAATCGTGCTATTGATTGTTGTTTTAGTCTTTGGTACGAAGAAGCTGCGTAATATGGGTAGTGATGTTGGTGGTGCGGTGAAAGAGTTTAAAAAAGCCATGAAGGATAATGGTGCCGAAGACGCTGCAGATGAGGCCGGGGCAACCATAGAAGGTGAAGTAACGGAAAAAACCAAGCATTAGTAAGATAGGCGACGACTATGTTTGATATTTCTTTTGCAGAATTAATGATCATAGCCGTCGTTGGACTATTGGTTATTGGCCCCGATAAGTTACCTCAAGTTGCACGGACACTAGGCGCTTTTATGGGGCGCTTGCAACGCTATGTTGCACAAGTGAAAGACGAAGTGAATCGCGAAGCACGGTTTGAGGACTTGCAAAAGCTACAGCAAGAAATTAAAGATGGCGCTAGCCAAGTTAAGTCAAGTATCATGGATAGCGCAAACGAAGCACGGTCCGGCATCAGTGCGATAGAAAATAGTGTAAAACCGAAGCGGCGATCAACAGCGGCGTCATCCACAAAAAAAGCACCTATAAAAAAGCCTTCTACGCCGAGAGTAAAAAAACCTGTTAAAACTGCTGTAACTAGACCAAAAAATGACAAGGCTTAGCTCGTGACGCCAACCGAATCCTTGATTTCTCATTTAATCGAATTGCGTAATCGGCTATTAAAAGTCGTGGTTGGCATGCTGCTGGTGTTTTTGGGCTTATTCCCATTTGCTAATCAAGTATATGCTTTGTTGGCTGCTCCGATGCTCGATAAGCTGCCAGAAGGGACGCAAATGATTGCAACGGCCGTTGTAACCCCTTTTTTTGTACCAATGAAAGTCGCCATGATGGCGGCATTCTTAATCTCTTTGCCACACACCTTATATCAGCTTTGGATGTTTGTGGCGCCTGGTTTATATACCCATGAGAAAAAATTGATGCTACCTGCTATTGTGGTGAGTAGCTTGCTATTTCTGTGTGGCATGGCGTTTGCCTATTTCTTGGTGTTTCCTGTTGTTTTCTCTTTTATTGTTAGTAGCGCTCCAGTTGGCGTGGCAGTCATGACGGACATCGCCGAATATTTAGACTTTGTCATGACTTTGTTTTTGGCTTTTGGTTTTGCATTTGAGGTGCCTGTTGCGGTGGTGCTGATGGCGCATTTTGGCTGGGTGAGTGTGCCACAATTGAAAGAGGTGCGTGGGTATGTGATTGTGGGGGCATTTGTACTGGCGGCAATCTTTACGCCGCCAGATATTATCTCTCAGTTTATGTTGGCTATTCCGTTGTGGCTACTGTATGAGGCTGGAATATTATTTGTAAGACTTACCCAGCCAAAAAACAACACGATTCACGTCACCAAGTCTTAATGCTATCGTCTTAATGCTATTGTTCAGCTGGCGCTGGTCGCTTGCCAATTAAAATCTTAATATCCATTTTTTGCTGAGCACGAATAATCCTTAACGTTGCATTTTTATTCGGCTCAAGTACCGCAATTAAATTCAACATTGTTGCGCTATTGATAATTGGTTTACCGTTGATGGCAATTAAGACATCTCCCGCTTTCAGGCCTGCATGATCAGCTGGACTATTTTTAAGCACACCTGCAATTAATGCGCCTGACGCAGAGGATAGGCCGAAAGATTCTGCTAGTTCTGGGGTCATATTCTGTGCTTCAACACCTACCCAGCCGCGTGTGACAGTGCCTTCTTTCGCAATTTGCTGTATGACTTGTTTGGCAATGCTAATGGGAATCGCAAATCCTATTCCCATGCTACCACCGTTGCGAGAGTAGATGGCGCTATTAATGCCGACCAGATTGCCAGCCGTATCAATCAGCGCACCACCAGAGTTGCCTGGATTAATTGAGGCATCGGTTTGAATAAAGTTTTCATAAGTGTTAATGCCTAAATGATTACGACCAAGAGCACTAACGATGCCTTGCGTAATGGTTTGACCGACGCCAAAAGGGTTGCCAATGGCAAGTACAACATCCCCAACATCTAATTTATCTGAACTAGCAAAAGTAATAGAAGGTAAATTTTGGGCATCGACTTGTAATAGTGCTAAATCAGATTCTGGGTCTGCACCTACTAATGTTGCGGGTAGCTTTCTACCATCTGCTAGTGCGACCTCAATAGCATCCGCAGCTGAAATCACATGATTATTGGTTAAGATTAATCCATCTTGACTAACGATTACACCGCTGCCTAGACTGCTATCAGAAGGTGCATCTTCCTCTTCTTCTTGATCACCAAAAAAGTGTCTAAATAATGGGTCGTCCATAAACTGCTGATGAGGATTCGTGCTTTTACTGGAAGTAAAAACATTAACGACGGCAGGCATCGCCTTTTTAGCAGCGCTGCGGTAGGAGCTTGCTGGCTTAGCCATTTGCTCTGATGTTGCTTCCTTAATCACAATTGGTTTTTGATTAAGTTTAAGTAAATCCAGTTTAAGTGTCTGCAGCATAAATAAAATGCCCAAACATACAGTGACTGTTTGAGCAAAAATGAGCCAAATTCTTCGCATAATTTTAGTGTTTAATATCAGAATTGTTTAGTATAGGCGAAAACGAATGAATTATTAACAGTTAAGGATAGGTCTCATGCAGTTAAATGAACTCAATCGCTATTTAGCACAATTTCTGCAACCAGAAAAATTTAGCGATTATTGTCCGAATGGGTTGCAAGTTGAAGGTAGACGAGAAGTCAAAAAAATTGTCACTGGGGTAACGGCTAGTATGTCACTACTGCAGCAAGCACAAAAAGCAAATGCAGATGCTATTTTGGTTCATCATGGCTATTTTTGGCGTGGTGAGCCTCAGCCAGTGACGGGCATTAAAATGCGCCGTTTAAAATTTTTATTAGCAAACGAGCTCAGTCTTTTTGCTTATCACTTACCATTAGATGCACATCCTCAAGTTGGGAATAATGTCATGCTCGGCCAAGTGCTGGGTTTGAAAATAACAGGATGGCTGGATGACAAAAGTCTAGTTGCTTGGTCTAAGATGGATAAGCCTCAGTCTTTGCAAGCATTGGCGGACCAAATTAGTGTTAAGTTAAATCGACAAGTGCAATTAGTCGGTGAAGCAGATCGACAAGTGCAAACAATCGCGTGGTGTACCGGGGCTGCTCAGGGTTATATCGAGCAAGCGATAAATGCAGACATTGATGTTTTTATCAGTGGAGAAATTTCTGAGCAAACGGTCCATCTGGCACGAGAGTCGCACACGGCTTACATTGCTGCAGGTCATCATGCAACGGAGCGTTACGGTGTACAAGCGCTGGGAGCACATTTAGCAGAAAATCTGCTGATTATGCATGAATTTATTGATGTGGATAATCCAGTTTAATTGATATTAATCAATGATTTAAATAATATTATTTGGATTAATCATTTTAAAAATGTATAATCGCGGAAGTTATTATTGTATTCAATCACGCTTCAAAAGAGCGAGTAAAGGAAGTCAATGTCAGTTTCAGATTCAGAAAAAGAGAAGTTGGTAAAAAGTGGTGCGCTGTCATTTCAAGAGCCTTCTCAGGTAGATAAAGAAAAAAGACAGTTTTTAGTGGTGGCAACTGCGGCGGTTGGTGCTGCTGGCGCTGCGACTGCGGCTATTCCATTTGTCGGCAGCATGTTGCCAAGTGAACGTGCCAAAGCTGCTGGCGCTCCAGTAGAAGTGGATGTCAGCGATATTGCACCGGGTCAAATTAAGACTGCAGAGTGGCGTGGTCAGCCAGTGTGGATTATTAAACGGACTGATGAAATGACGGCCGAATTACCTAAACATAACGATCAGTTATCAGATCCGATGTGCGAGGTAGCTTCGCAGCAACCAGCGTATTGTCAAAATGCAGATCGCTCTATCAAGCCTAACATTGGCGTGGTAGTCGGGATTTGTACCCATTTAGGCTGTTCGCCAACAGCAAAATTAGAGGCGGGTGGCGATATGGGTGATGGTTGGACGGGCGGATTTTACTGTCCTTGTCACGGATCAAAGTTCGATTTGGCTGGACGGGTATTCAAAGGATCTCCTGCACCAACTAATTTAGTCGTGCCTCCTCATTCGTACATTGATGAGAACACTTTGATTATCGGTGTTGAAACTGAGATGGAGGCTTAACAAATGGCTGATAGTAAACAAAAATCAAACGCAGTTGTGGCTAATCTTGTTGGCTGGGTAGATCGTCGCTTCCCATTTACGAGCACGATGAAAGCCCATTTAACTGAATATTATGCGCCCAAGAATTTTAACTTCTGGTATTTCTTTGGCTCGCTAGCCATGCTGGTTTTGGTGATGCAGATTTTGACAGGCATCTTTTTAACGATGCATTACAAGCCTTCAGCAGCTGATGCGTTTGCATCTGTGGAATATATTATGCGGGATGTATTTGGCGGTAATATTATTCGCTATATGCACTCAACAGGCGCCTCAATGTTTTTTGTTGTGGTGTATCTGCATATGTTCCGAGGCATTATTTATGGCTCTTACA
>JBFJJY010000098.1:0-6349 GCA_041612055.1 Methylophilaceae bacterium
GGAAGTGTATTGACGGTCAACTTTGTTCTAAGGCAATCGAATAGGGATTCTATTTTCATTGGAGCAATCAATCCGAACTATCTGTGGGGAGATCAAACAGATTACCCATCTGATTTAAGTATCTGTGCTTATCAACTTAACGATGATGATAAAACCAAATTATTTTGCTCTACGGAATACAACCAACAAACCAGCCATATAGAATCATCCCCATTAAACCAAGGCGCTTGGGAGCTCTTCTTAGCTGGTGAGTTTCACGATAAATCATGGCTATTTGAAACAAAAAGACTCTATCCAATTTCGCAAAGTCATTTAAAAGAACGCATCGGCACCAAGGCTTATATTAGCGTTGCGCTACTCAGCTTATTAATCGTTGCTTTATTGAGTTTAATCCAAATCAGAAAAACCATGGTGCCGCTTGAGCAATTAGTGAAGGGAACTGAAAAGATTAAACAAGGAGACTACTCTTCTGTACAAGTAGATGGCAACTCTGAATTCTCTTCACTAGCCACTGCCTTTAATGGCATGTCTACCTACATCAAACAACAATTTGACACCCTGCAGTCTTTTTCTAAAATTGATAGAGAGATTCTGTCAAAAATTGATATCGAACAGGTTATTCAGCTTGTGATTAACCGTATGCAAGCCATTAAACCAGATGCCATTTTTATGATTGCTAACCTTGAGAGCCAATCATTAAATGAAGTCGACTGCAGCTGCACGGTGGCAGGTCATGATGTGGTAACAACCGTCAGGTTATCTCTTAGCCCCAGCGAAGTTGAAAGTATCACTAGTCATCAACAAGGACTAGTTAAAAGAAGCAGCATTACCAGCGAGCTACATCATGAAAGACTGATGGCAGAGCTTGGTGCGGATTATATGTGGGTTTATCCCATTTTCTGGCAAGGTCAAATATCGGCATTTCTCTCTGTTGGGAGCAAAACTACCCTCAGCGAAAGCAACCAAGATTGGTCAGAATTTCGTGACTTAGCAAGCCGGATAGGCATTGCCATCTCTGCCTATGAGCGCGAACAAAAATTATTATTAGAAGCCCAATACGATAGCCTCACTGGCTTACCAAACCGCATCCTATTACAAGACCGTTTGAAACTTGCCATGGAACACAGCGACCATACGGGTAAAGCCATGTGGGTGGTCTTTATTGACCTTGATCGTTTCAAGGTTGTTAACGATAGTATGGGCCACTCGATTGGTGATGAGCTATTAAAAGAGCTTGGCAATCGGTTACTGGCAGAAACCAGAGATACTGACACGGTTGCGCGTTTCGGTGGAGATGAATTTGTTATTGTGCTGTCTGGCGATGCTGGAGAAAACATTCAACTCAGTGTACTCAATCGCATCATGGATACGATAGCTGAACCTGTCTATCTGAATCATCACGAATTGATTAATAGTTGCAGTATTGGTATCGCGGTGTATCCGAATGATGGTCATGATGCAGAAACACTGATTAAGAATGCAGATATTGCCATGTATCGCGCTAAAGAACTCGGCAGAAATAACTATCAATTCTTTACACAAGATTTAAACGATAAAGCGTCTGAACGGATGGAATTAATTTCATTGTTGCGCAAAGCCATCGTCAATGATGAATTTACTTTGCACTATCAGCCTAAAGTAGACTTAATCACTAATAAGATTGTCGGATTTGAAGCATTACTGCGCTGGCACAATCCAACCTTAGGTCATGTATCGCCAGACAAATTTATACCAGTAGCAGAAGAAGCCGGGTTAATTGTCGATATTGGAGAGTGGGTATTACAAACCGCTTGTATACAAATGGTAATATGGCAGCGTTCTGGAATCGACAACCTAACCATGGCTGTCAATGTCTCAGCACGTCAATTTCAAGAGGATAACTTCATTGAAAAAGTAAAATCCATTTTGTTAAAAACGACATTAAAAGCTGAAGCTTTGGAGTTGGAATTAACAGAAAATATGCTGATGTGTGATTCAAGCAATAGCATTAAAACATTAAATTCGATTAAAGCTTTAGGCATTCATCTATCGATAGATGATTTTGGTACTGGCTATTCCAACCTTTCATACCTTCATACCATGCCCATAGACACCTTAAAAATTGACAAAGCATTTGTTGATGTCATCGATAGCCGCGAACAAAAAGCACCTATTGTCGATGCCATTATTCACTTTGCCAAAAACCTAAACTTAAGCGTTATAGCGGAAGGTGTAGAAACAATGGAACAAGTGCATTATCTTAGTGGACAGGGTTGTGATCAAATACAAGGCTACATTTTCAGTAAACCACTGGCTGCAGAAGCGGCGACAACATTATTGACCTCTGGCAAAAAACTCACGCCTAAACATTTAAAACTCGTTAACAATACAAGCACACCAGAATAATGTAACTGTTATCTGATTACATTGGGTCGCAATAAATGCGTTAGCTATGCTCGCTAATGATAAAATACGGCATCTGACTGTAACCAAGCACTCGTCTTAATACACATCAACGTAATTAAAAGACAAAGCGGCACAGTATTCTTTGGTATTTTTAACGGAGTAAACATGGCCATTCAATGGTACCCAGGTCACATGACCTCTGCCCGCAAAAAAGCAGCGGAAACCATGGAATTTATCGACGTAGTGATTGAAGTGCTCGATGCACGTCTGCCTGCTGCCAGCCATAACCCGATGATTGATGAAATGCGTTTATTTCGTCAACGACCTAATTTAAAGATTCTGAATAAAGCAGACTTAGCCGATCCGCAAGCGACGCAAGCTTGGCTCAATTATTTTAATGCGCAGCCTAACACCAAAGCTGTTGCGCTTTCTTGTAAAAAACCTGGCGATGCAAAAAAAATTCCTGGGCTTTGTAAACAATTAGCACCCCATCGTGGTAGTCATATCAAACCACTCCGCATGATGATTATGGGCATTCCTAACGTTGGGAAATCAACCTTAATGAATGCGCTACTCAACCGTAGAGCGGCTAAAGTAGGTGACGAGCCTGCAGTAACGAAAAGTCAGCAACGATTCGAACTAGACCCAACCATGAACATTACAGATACACCAGGCATGATGTGGCCAAAAATTGAGCATGAAAGCGATGGCTTTATGTTGGCAGCCAGTCATGCGATTGGTCGTAATGCCGTGATTGATGAAGATATTGCCGTGTTTTTAGGTAATAACTTACTGGCTAACTATCCTGATTTACTCAATGTGCGCTATAAGCTAGATGCGATGAAACTGAATGTGCAAGAATTGGATGGCGTCGATTTACTCGAAGCCATTGCTAAGCGGCGCGCTTATAAACGCCGTGATGGTGTATGGGATTTAGAAAGAACTGCCATGGTTTTTTTAACCGACTATCGCCATGGTTCAATTGGCCGTATCAGCTTAGAAACACCAACCAGCAGACAATCTATGTTAGAAAAAGAACCTTCTCAAGTGATCACCGCATCAGACGCGCTAGCTGAACCAAACCCTGATACTGAAGTTTAACCATGTTGAATACAATGAACCCTCCACAGCGTGAAGCTGTGAAATATGTTGACGGGCCTTTGTTGGTATTAGCTGGGGCTGGTAGTGGAAAAACCCGCGTCATTACGCAAAAAATTGCACACTTGATTGAAGAAGTTGGTTATGCGCCAAGAGAAATTGCGGCGATTACCTTTACTAATAAAGCCGCTTTAGAAATGCAAGAACGGGTGGCAAAACTGATGGAAGGCAAAAAAACAAAGGGCTTAACCATTGCGACTTTTCATTCGTTGGGATTACAAATTCTGCGTAAAGAAGCGTCTTTACTTGGCTATAAACCACAGTTTTCTATTTTAGATTCATCTGATAGCTTTAAAATTCTATCGGATATCCTTGCCACGACAGACAAACAGTTATTACGTAAAACACAATGGCAAATTTCTGGCTGGAAAAATGCATTTGTTAATCCAGATCAAGCCAAAGCAACAGCAGATGAAGACTTAACCCACGCGGCGGCTAAGGTTTACCAACTCTATCAGCAATCACTCAAAGCTTATCAAGCTGTTGATTTTGATGATTTAATCAAACTTCCAGTGGAGTTATTTGAACACAATGCCGACACCTTGCAGCAATGGCAAATGAAGCTAAAATACTTGCTAATTGATGAGTATCAAGACACCAATGCTTGCCAATATCGATTGGTTAAAATGCTGACAGGCTTTTCTAAACAATTTACTGCCGTGGGCGATGATGACCAAGCAATCTATGGGTGGCGTGGTGCTGATGTGGAAAATCTGAATCAACTCACCAAGGATTTTAGTAACTTAAAAGTGATCAAACTAGAGCAAAATTACCGTTCAACTGTTCGCATTTTACGCGCAGCTAACAAAGTCATTTCCAACAATCCTAAGTTATTTGAAAAGAAACTATGGAGCGATTTGGGCACTGGTGATTTGCTACAAGTGACTGCTGCGCGTGATGAAAATCACGAAGCGGAAAACGTAGTCACTAAGCTAATGGCGCATAAATTCGAAAATCGAACGCACTATAAAGACTACGCCATTTTGTATCGTGGCAATCATCAATCGCGCATCTTGGAACAACAATTACGTAATAATAAAATTCCTTATACCATCTCTGGCGGACAGTCGTTTTTTGATAAAGCTGAGATTAAAGATATTGTCAGCTACTTACGGTTAATCGCCAATGAAGATGACGACCCCGCCTTTATACGCGCCGCCACTACGCCAAAAAAAGGCATTGGCAGCACAACGTTGGAACGATTAGGCGAATATGCGAGCGAACATCACTTATCGTTATTTGCCGCCGCATTTGAAGGTGGGTTTCAAAGCACGATTGGTCAAAAACAATTAGATGATTTACTGATTTTTACTCAATACATCAATAAGTTACAAGCACGCGCTTTAAAAGATCCTGCGGAAGAAATATTAAATGACTTACTCAAAGCGATTCAATACGAAGCTTATCTGTATGATCATGAAGAACAACGTGCAGCTGAATCGCGGTGGAATAATGTATTAGAGTTTATCGCATGGCTCACCAATAAAAGTAAGGGTAGCACTGAATTTGGCAATGAAACCAATGACAAAACCTTATTAGAGCTCACACAAATGGTGGCGCTGATTAGTATATTAGAGGGTCGTGAAGAAGGTGAGCCAGATGCAGTTAAACTCAGTACCTTGCACGCCTCTAAAGGTTTGGAGTTTGGTCATGTGTTTTTAATCGGCGTCGAAGAAGGCATTATGCCGCACCGCGAATCAATTGATAATGATAAGATAGAAGAAGAACGGCGACTCATGTATGTAGGCATTACCCGTGCCCAAAAATCATTGAATATTTCGTGGTGCAAAAAGCGTAAACGCGCAGGAGAAATGGAAATGTGCGAACCTAGCCGTTTTATTGCAGAACTACCAAAAGAAGATGTACGCCATTTTGGTAATCCATTTAATGACCCCGAAGTGAGCAAAGATTTTGGTAAAGAGAAGATGGCGAATATTCGTGCCATGCTAGCCCAAAATAAATCCACTTAATACAATATAATTTAATATCAAACAACTTAACGCTAAAGAATTCAATGCCTTATATCACTCTAGAAAATGCCTCCCTCGCTTTTGGTCATCATGCGCTATTAGATAAAGCAGCTTTTCAACTGGATGCGGGTGAGCGAGTTGGTCTTATTGGTCGCAACGGTGCAGGAAAATCGAGCATGCTCAAAGCACTCGCTGGCGAAATTAAGTTAGACGATGGCAAAGTGTGGACAGCGCAATCAGCCCGCACAGTATATGTCCCGCAAGAGCCCGAGTTGAATGCTAAGCATACTATTTATGAAGCAGTGGCTGAAGGGCTTGGTTCAGTACAAAAAACGTTAGTGGCATATCATGATGTAACGCACAAAATGAGTGAACCAGATGCTGATTATGATGCGCTAATGAAAGAAATGGAAATCTTGCAGCATGAGTTAGATACGCAAAACGCTTGGGAGATGCAATCCAAAATTGAAACGGTATTAACACGATTAAGTTTAGATGCGGACGTATTGATTTCAACGCTATCAGGTGGCTGGCGTAAACGAGTTGCTTTGGGTCGGGCTTTGGTTGCCGAGCCTGAGGTCTTGCTGCTAGATGAGCCGACTAACCATCTGGATTTAGAAGCCATTTTATGGTTAGAAGAATTGCTATTAAGCTTTAAAGGCGCCGTATTATTTATCACGCATGACCGTCGCTTTTTAAATCGTCTAGCCACACGCATAACCGAGCTAGACCGTGGCAAATTAACTGACTTTGTTGGCACCTATCAACAATATTTAGTCAAAAAAGAAGAATTACTTGCGATTGAAGCAACCCATGCCGCTAAGTTCGATAAAGTA
>JBFJJY010000099.1:0-6330 GCA_041612055.1 Methylophilaceae bacterium
AATTTTTCTTCTAACAAAGGCGCCAAGCCCAGCAAGACCGTTGTTGGATAGCAACCTGGGTTTGCAATGACATTAGCCTGTTTAATTTTTGCACGATTCAATTCAGGAATACCATAGACGGCTGTTTGCAACACATCAGGACAGCTATGTGGCATGTTATACCATTGTTCAAATGCAGCGATATCTTGCAATCTAAAGTCTGCAGCCAAATCAATCACTTTGGTTCCTGCAGCTAACAATGCAGGCGTTTGATTCATTGCTACGCCGTGCGGCGTCGCAAAAAACACAATGTCACAAGCAGCTAAGTTAGTACTTTCAGGATCACTAAATGCAACATCAATATAGCCGCGCAAGCTCGGAAACATTTCAGATACAAGCATTCCAGCATCGCCGCGTGACGTCACAGCAGTAACCTCTACACTCGGATGCGTTGCAAGCAAACGCAATAACTCAACGCCTGTATAGCCAGTGCCACCTACAATACCAATTTTTAGCTTTTCATTTATCATAATCGAATCATATCTATAATCTACTTAAGAGTATACCTGAAACAAAAAAAGGTCGCGCTAGCGACCTTTTTTCTAAACAGCATATTCCAAAACAGGAATAAGGTTCTATCGTTTAGAGAACTGCTTGCGACGACGTGCTTTACGGAAGCCCACTTTTTTACGTTCTACTTCACGTGCATCACGTGTTACGAAACCTGCTTTTGATAATTCACTTTTTAAACCAGCATCGAAATCAATCAACGCACGTGTAATACCATGACGAACTGCACCAGCTTGACCTGATTCGCCACCGCCAATCACGTTCACTTTGATGTCAAAGCTTTCCATATTTTCTGTTAGTGCAAGTGGTTGACGTAAAATCATACGTGATGTTTCACGTGAGAAATACTCATCAACTGGCTTATCATTAATGATGATATTGCCTTTGCCTGATTTCAAGAAAACGCGCGCTACTGAGCTTTTGCGACGTCCTGTACCGTAATTATATTTACCAATCATCTTCTTTTACCTTAGATAGTCAATGCTTGTGGTTGTTGCGCAGCATGGTCATGCTGATCACCTGCATAGACTTTTAATTTTTTAATCATTGCATAGCCTAGAGGGCCTTTTGGCAACATACCTTTAACAGCTTTTTCTAATGCGCGACCAGGAAAGCGATCTTGCATTTTGCTAAATGTTGTTGTTGAAATACCACCAGGATAACCTGAGTGTGTATGGTATTCTTTGTCAGTTGCTTTAGCACCTGTTACGCGAAGTTTATCAGCATTAATCACAACGATATAATCACCTGTGTCAACGTGAGGCGTATAAATTGTCTTATGTTTACCACGTAAACGGTGCGCGCAGGCACTGGCTAAGCGACCCAAAACAAGATCAGTTGCGTCAATAACGAACCAATCACGCTTTACTTCATGTGTTTTTGCTGAAAACGTTTTCATCATATTACTACCAATAAATAGCTTATTAAAATCAAGAGGGCGGATTATATGCTTTTGCTAGACGCTCGTCAAACAAATTTAAGTGCTAAATTGCATAAATTCCAATCATTAGGATAGTTCGACCGCTGCGTTTTGTTATTTTATCGTATTTTTGGCTGAAATCTAAACTTGCATTATAAAGAATAAATCAACGCGCACTCTTGCTTATCAAGCTTACTTAATGTAAAACCATGGATATATGTACACACTTCATCAATTAAATAATTAACAATAAAAAACATTGTGTAAAAGAATATATGGAACTATCAATATGTATTGTGACAATCAACTTAAGTATTTAGCAAATGTCACGCTTGGCTTAATTGTCTTTGGTTTTTCTCAAACACTTTTTGCACTAGGATTAAGTGAGATAGAAGTGTACTCACAACTTGGTGAGCCGCTAAACGCGAAAGTTTCAGTCACAGGTGCGGCAGAGTTAAATGGTGAGGCTTGCTTAAAGCTAGGCCCTAATAGCGGATTACAACAGGTCAACTTTATGTTGGGGCCCGTCAATGGTGATACTGCAAAGCTTACGTTAACTAGCAATCATATCGTTAATGAACCCATCCTTAACTTATCATTTATTGCGGGTTGTGACAGTTCTATTGAACGTCATTACGTTTTATTGCTAGATCCGCCTATCAGCGTGGGCACATCAACTCAATCAAACAATATCGCTGTTGAATCATTACCGCCTACAAACAGCGCAAACAGCTCGTTAAATACACCCATTAAAGAGCAAACTATTCAGAAGCCAGCCAGCTCTTCTAAAAAAGCATCAAAAAATAAAAGTGCAAAAAGCACAGCAAAGGCTGCAACACGAAATAAACAACAAGCCGCTAATCAAAGTGCTGTTCAAAGTACAACCGAAAACGCACCAACGAGTGCGACTAGCGATGCTGTCAATAATGGCCCTGACAACACGTTGAATAGCGAGCCTAGGCTATCGATTTCAGGCACTAGTTATACGCCATCTTTAAATGAAACAGGTCTGCGCTTAGATAAACAACTCAATCTAACGCCTAATGCCTACACACCTAGCGCGCCCACTGCTGAAGATCTCCTTTTAGAAGATGAAATGACTGTTGTTAATAATCGAATTGCACATTTGCAAAATCAAATTAATCAATTGCAGCAGAAAAATCTAAAACTATCATCCGATAATAATTTGAAGACTACGCAATTAGCGCAAACCCAATCAAAGCAAAGTACACTGGTCAATTTATTGCTGTTTGTCGGTGCAATATTGTTGCTGATACTCACTTATATTATTTTTGCTTGGTTACGCCGCCGTCAAATCGAAAAACAGGCTGACTATGCTGAAGCGCTTTGGTTGGGAAGCCATCACCAAACTGATGAGCAGGATGATGAGCCGCTAATTCGTACGGAAACAGAAAGCGGTTCGGAAGACGGCGAACTAATAGCAGATGATTCTGATGACATGCTACCCCCCGCACCTGTTGCAAGCACATTCAAATCAATAGACGATGCGGATGTTGAAGAGCAGCCAATTGTCATTGAGGATGACCAAAAATTTTCAGTGCTCGACCATGCTGATGTGTTTCTGTTTCACGGTCGCGCAAACTTAGCCATCCAGTTACTACAAAATTACTTAATTGAGCATCCAAAACAATCTGTCACAATCTGGCTATTCCTATTAGACTTGCTCGCTAAGGAGAACTTAAAAGATTTGTATGAGCAGACAGCAACAGATTGCAAACTTTACTACAACATTAAAATTCCTGACTTTGCTCAACTTAAAACCGATACTATTGAATCGTTGGAGGACTTTCCTCGTTTAGTACAAGGTCTGATGGAAATATGGGGCACGCCAAATGCACTTATTTATTTAGATGATTTAATTTACAACAATCGATTAACACCTCGTGTCGGCTTACCTAAAAACTTAATTGAAGAACTAACGTTACTAAAAGCAATCGCGCAGGAGAACGTCAATCCTGCTGATGTACCGCCTTTAGATAAGAAAAAATTAGAAGAAATAAAAGAAAAAGAAGCGTTATTAGAGAAAATTAAAGCTGATAAACTAGAAAGTCTGGCTGAGGCAGAAAAGCTGGCTCTGGAAAATAGTGAGGCAGAAAAAAAAGAAACCAGCTTTGAATTTACTTTAGCTGACAAATAACAGTCAAGAATCTAGGATTTACGATATCAAATAGCTGGTTGCAAGACTAATAAGCAACATTAATCCTATCCAATTATTCGCAAGAAAAGCGTTAAAACAACATTTTTTATCGCGTGTTTTAATCATCTGATACTGCCAAAAAATAAGCCCTATTACGAGCAGAAGACCCACAAAATAATAAGGGCCGAATGCCATTAATTTGCCTATATAGGTGAATATAGCCAGCATTATTGCGTAACATGCCATCACCGCCAACACGTCATAACGTCCAAAAAATAAGGCCGATGATTGAATGCCAATTTTCACGTCATCTTCTCGGTCGACCATTGCATACTCCGTATCATACGCGATGGCCCAAAACATGTTAGCCAATAACAACCACCAAGCCAACGGCGGGATATGATTTGTCACTGCAGCGAAAGCCATAGGAATACTAAATCCAAAGCTAATGCCTAAGTATGCTTGCGGAATGGCTAAAAATCGCTTAGTCAACGGATAAGTCGCCGCTAAAAATAATGCAGCGACTGATAGCCATATCGTCATTTTGTTCAAAAAGCAAAATAAGCTAAAAGCGACCAGACTTAGCCCTCCTGCCAACAACAACGCTTCTTTCACACTCACTTCGCCGTTGACTAGTGGCCGATTTTTTGTACGCTCGACATGCCCATCATAGCGTCGATCAGCAATATCATTCATCACACAACCAGCACTTCGCATCAATACAACGCCTGTGACAAATATCAACACCACTTGCCACGGAGGATGCCCTTGCCCAGCCAATAATAATCCCCATAAGGTTGGCCACAATAGCAACAAAATACCTACAGGTTTATCCAAACGCATTAAGCGTTCATAGGTATTTAATTTTTCAATCAATATGTGTTTATTCATGTTGAATATCTGGTAAAAAAACTTCCGTAACTAAAATCTTAGCGCATTTTAGACTGAATATTGAACGCCTCGCCCATAAATATGGCGGCTGATGGTCCAAGTGCTTTACCGCATTTCGATATAAATCATGTCGTCTAAAAACTTTTTTATAACTAAGCGGCGTTCGCTGTACTTTCGGATTACCAAATAAAGTCGCACCTAAGGGTTGATTGCCTAACCGACCTAATGTTGACCATGCACCACGTAAACTGGCATGTGGCAAAATGCTATGTGCATAAACAACTGGCCGTCCACTACCCAGCAATAATACTTCTCGCACATAACTGGTTGCTGCCAGTTTTTGCTTTAATAAAGTGGCTTCATCTTTGATTGGCTTTGCATTTTTCTGACACACAGGCTGCACACAAAAGTCCGAATAACGACGTTGCAGACGTGCAGTTAGAGAATTTTTATCCACTAACCAATGGCGGTAAGCCAATGTTGACAATGGTTTTCTTAACCAATTTGAGCGTAATTTGATTGTATGCGGATAAATTTTCACAAAGCCAATTATCGCATAAAGCCATTCACGCCAACCGAAAAACCATCTGATAAAGTATTATGCTACCTTCATTTAACATCTATTAATAATCAATCTAATGCCAGATAAAGCCACATTTAGTTTTGTTGCGATTATGCTCACTTTTGTCGCATTTATACCTTACATCATTGGTATTTTAAAAGGCATTACAAAACCTCACGTCTTTTCTTGGGTGATTTGGGGTTCGACGACCTTTGTCGTTTTTCTGGCGCAATTACAAGGACATGCTGGTATCGGTGCTTGGCCCATTGGCGTTTCTGGTGTAATCACCATTGGCATTGCATGGTTAGCTTATCTAAAACGCAGTGATATCACGATTACAAAAAAAGATTGGCTGTTTTTTACTGTTGCCGTTTCTGCATTACCAGTCTGGTATCTAATGGCTGATCCTTTATGGGCAGTGGTGATTTTAACAATGGTTGATCTGCTAGGCTTCGCACCGACGGTCAGAAAGGTCTATCACGCTCCTTACTCTGAGCCTTTATCGTTTATTGCATTGTTCTTTATCCGCAACATCCTTGTTATTTTTGCACTTGAATATTATTCACTAACAACCGTGTTATTTCCTGCTGTGATTGCAGCAGCTTGCTTATTGTTGATTGCGCTCATGTTAGTAAGGAGAAGAGCAATATCCAACTAAACTTTGACTAATTCAACACCATGACGCATCCAACGCTGTAAATGTTGGTCAACGGCTTCTGGATGTTTTTTAAGTAAATCATCCGCCATGCTTTTCGCGTGTTGTAATAAATCTTCATCACGTGTCAAATCTGCAATTTTTAACATAGGCACACCACTCTGTCGCGTTCCTAAAAACTCACCTGGCCCACGCAAATGTAAATCGGCTTGCGAAATAGCAAAACCATCGTTATTTTCATAAATGACTTTAAGCCGCGCCCGTGCCATTTCTGACAACTTGTTTTGATAGAGCAAAATACAAGTGCTTTTTGCAGCACCACGTCCAACCCGCCCACGTAGCTGGTGTAATTGACTTAAGCCCATGCGCTCGGCATGTTCTATCACCATTAGACTCGCATTCGGCACATCAACCCCTACTTCAATCACCGTAGTCGCAACCAGCAATTGCGTTTGACCTTCTGCAAATGCTTGCATCACTGCTTGCTTTTCGGCGGGCTTCATTCGCCCATGCACCAAACCAACAGTTAAATCTGAAAAGTTCTGTTGTAAGTTCTCGAACGTTTCTGTTGCGGTTTGCAATTGCAAAACCTCTGA
>JBFJJY010000100.1:0-6219 GCA_041612055.1 Methylophilaceae bacterium
CGAATTTTTGGCTCTGTTCCAGATGCGCGCAATAACACGCGCCCAGCCTCTTTCAGTTCCTGTTCAGCCTGTTTAACCGCTGACTGAATTGCAGGCAATTGCAAATCCAGTTTCTGTTTGGTGGTCACGTTAATTAGCACTTGTGGATACAATGGTAATGCTTCTCCCATTTCTGCTAAGGTTTTTCCACTCCGTTTCAGTGCATGCAACACTTGTAGCGCCGCAATAATCGCATCGCCACTGGTATGCTTATCCAAGGTCAGAATATGTCCTGAATTTTCTCCACCCAATTGCCAATTTCTTTCTTTCAGCAGCTCTAACACATATCGGTCACCGACATTGGCACGATCAAATGGAATTTGATGTTTCTGCAACGCATGCTCTAGTGCAAGATTAGTCATCAATGTCCCAGCTACACCACCTTTTAGTTTGCCTCTAGCGTATAAACCTAAAGCAATGATATAAAGTAATTGGTCGCCATCCAGCAGTTTTCCATTCGCATCGACCATTAACACGCGGTCGCCATCGCCATCAAAAGCAATACCCATGTCGGCCTGATGCTCAAGCACCGCCTGCTGTAGCGCTTGCGGATGAGTGGAACCAACATTTAAGTTAATGTTTAATCCGTCTGGCTTATTGCCAATCGCAATCACTTCAGCACCTAGCTCATGAAATACAGGTGGTGCGACATGATAAGTTGCTCCGTGAGCGCAATCGAGCACAATGGTTAAACCACGCAAATCCATGTGGTTAGGGAAAGTGCTTTTGCAAAATTCGATATAACGACCTGCGGCATCATCAATCCGCTTCGCTTTACCTAATTTAGCGGAATCCATCACTTGCATTGGTTTCTCAAGTTCTGCCTCAATCGCATGCTCAATGTCATCACCTAATTTTTCACCCTCACTGGAAAAAAACTTAATCCCATTATCATCATAAGGATTGTGTGATGCAGAAATCACGATGCCTGCTTGGGCACGTAGCGCTCGCGTCAGATAAGCAATGGCTGGTGTTGGCATCGGCCCTGTCAACATCGTATTGACCCCAGCTGCCGTTAGTCCAGCCTCTAACGCGGCTTCTAGCATATAACCAGAAATACGTGAGTCTTTACCAATTAACACGGTGGGATGTGCGCCTTTAGCTAAGCTACCCTCTTGCAAATCAACAAAAACACGTCCCGCTGCGTAGCCTAACCTCATCACAAATTCTGGTGTAATCGGATATTCCCCTACTCTTCCTCGAATACCATCTGTGCCAAAATATTTTTTCAACATTACTATCACTTTCTAGTTTTTAATTAATTATTACACTCGCTAAAAAATCAATCATCAGCCAAATTGACACCTACATAAACCTTTTGCCAGTCGCGTGTTTTATGTTGAGGTAATAGCCGCAACGACTTTTAATGCCTCAACGGTGGCTTTTACATCATGTACCCGCACTATTTTAGCGCCCTTCATGACAGAAACAACTGAAGCGGCTACACTGGCATACAATCGTGCATCCACATCGTTACCAGTTACCTGACCTAAAACAGATTTTCGAGATAAACCCACTAAGATAGGCAATTCCAATTGCATTAACGCATCAAGCTTTTGTATTAACGTAATATTATGGGCGCGGGTTTTACCAAAGCCAAAACCAGGATCAATGAGTATCCTGTCATACGCAATGCCTGCTTGTTGACAAACAGCGACTCGCTCAGATAAAAAAGCACTAACCTCATTAACAACATCCAAATAATGCGGATTATCTTGCATGGTTTGCGGTGTACCTTGCATATGCATCAAACACACACCAACATCCGTACTTGCCACGACGGCTAAGGCACCCTCTTCTTGCAAGGCTTTGATATCATTAACAATACTGGCACCTGCTGCAATCGCAGCGCGCATGACTTGTGGTTTATAGGTATCAATTGAGATAGGAATGCTGATTTGATGCGCAACTAACCCTTCGATGACAGGAAGCACGCGATCTAACTCTTGCTGCAAACTCACTGGTGTCGCATTGGGCCGTGTCGATTCACCGCCAATATCTAAAATATCGACACCCTCTTCTATTAATATCAAAGCATGCTGTATCGCAGCATCGACTTGTGAAAAATGACCACCATCCGAAAAAGAATCTGGTGTCACATTCAGAATTCCCATGACCCGAGGTCTGGTTAGATCCAACTTAAATTGTCCGCAATGTAGCATCATAAATATAAAGGGGCTGACTAATTGAGTTAGTCAGCCCCTTATTTTAACCTAAGCCCGATATTGTACTAAGCTTATTCTTTTTTTGCCGTTGGTTGCGGTTTTGTATTAACTGTGGAACTTCCACTGCCGCTATCCTTTGGTTTTATAGCTGACTGCTTAGGCTTAGGCGGACGAACATGTATCCCTGCCATAATATCGTTGATTTGGTCAGCATCAATCGTTTCAAACTCTAATAATGCTGCCGTCATTGCTTCAACTTTATCACGGTTATCTTCAATCAATTTCCGAGCGATGGCATATTGTTCATCCAAAATGCGGCGAATTTCTGCATCAACTTTTTGTTGCGTTGCCTCAGAAACCGTTTTAGAGCTCATGCTACCAAAGAAAGAATCTTGCTCACTACCCGCATACACCATAGTACCTAGAGCATCACTCATACCATACTTCGTCACCATGTCACGTGCGAGTTTGGTTGCGCGTTCGAAATCATTGGAAGCGCCAGTCGACATTTGATTAACAAAGACTTCTTCAGCAATTCTTCCACCAAATAAAATAGAAATTTCTTCCAACATTTTATCTTTGTAGTTACTAATCCGATCAAATTCAGGCAACTGCCAAGTTAATCCCAACGCCCAGCCACGCGGCATAATGGTTACTTTGTGTACTGGATCTGCTTTAGGTAATAGTTTAGCAACAACCGCATGACCCGATTCATGATAAGCAGTATTACGACGCTCTTCTTCACGCATGACCATTGACTTACGTTCAGGTCCCATGAAGATTTTATCTTTTGCGTCTTCAAAATCTTGCATATCAACTGTGCGTTTATTACGGCGCGCAGCAAATAAAGCCGCCTCATTCACTAAGTTAGCCAAATCTGCACCACTCATGCCTGGCGTTCCGCGAGCTAAGATATCTGCTTTAACATCAGGATCAATTGGCACTTTACGCATATGTACCAATAAAATTTGCTCACGGCCTTTAATGTCAGGCAAACCAACCATGACTTGACGGTCAAAACGGCCTGGACGTAGCAACGCTTTATCCAATACATCTGCACGGTTAGTCGCAGCAATCACAATGACACCAGAGCTTGCTTCAAACCCATCCATTTCAACTAACAACTGGTTCAATGTTTGCTCACGTTCATCGTTACCGCCACCAGTGCCAGATCCACGACTACGTCCCACTGCATCAATCTCATCAATAAAAATGATGCATGGTGAGTTTTTCTTGGCTGTTTCAAACATATCACGCACTCTAGAAGCACCAACACCAACGAACATTTCAACAAAATCTGAACCAGAAATCGTAAAGAAAGGCACTTTTGCCTCGCCAGCAATTGCACGCGCTAGTAAAGTTTTACCTGTACCGGGTGGGCCTACCATCAGCACGCCACGTGGAATACGTCCGCCTAATTTTTGAAATTTGCTTGGGTCGCGCAAGAAGTCGACTAATTCAGTCACCTCTTCTTTTGCTTCATCACAACCTGCAACATCTGCAAACGTGGTTTGGTTGTTCGTTTCGTCTAACTGGCGCGCTTTACTCTTACCAAATGAAAAAGGTCCGCCACCTTTACCGCCACCTTGCATCTGGCGCATAAAGAAAATCCAAACACCGATTAGCAATATCATTGGGAACCATGACATTAAAATCTCTAGCAATATAGAACGTTTCTCTTCAGCTTTTGCCTCGACTTCTACATTGTATTTTAGTAAGTCACTGACCATCCAAAGGTCATTAGGCGCATAAGTACTAAAGGGTGTGTTGTCTCTGGTCGTACCATGGATGACACGGCCATCAATCTGCACTTTCTGCACTTGGCCTTTCTTCACTTTTTCCATGAATTGTGAATACACAATCTGAGAGCTTGCTTTATTCGTGTCACCAAACTGCTGAAAAACCGTCATCAGGATTAGTGCAACAGCAATCCAAATAGCAATATTTTTTGCGATATTATTCACTAGCTTTTTCCTTTTTAAACTTGGTTGTTTGTGTTTGACACAAGCAATCCCAACTTCCTATTTCTCTATATCTTACTTACGTCCTAATCCAAGCAAATAAGTTTCACTACTGCGCCCTCTTGATGCTTTTGGTTTTCTTGTTACTACTTTATCAAACTCTAAGCGCATGCGTTTAATAATATCGTCAAATCCTGCACCAATAAAAACTTTGACTAAGAAATTCCCTTGAGGTTTCAACCATTGCTGACTAAATTCTAAAGCAAGCTCTGTCAAATAAACTGCACCCGCTTGATCAGCATCTTTTACTCCACTTATATTGGGCGCCATATCAGCAATTACAAGGTCAACTGGTTTATTATTTAGCTTTTCTTCTAATAATCTCAACACTTGTTCTTCACGGAAATCGCCTTGGATAAACTCTACACCTGCAATAGGGTGCATGTCCAATAAATCTAAACCAATAATACGTCCCTGACCTTTTAATCGTTGCTTCACCACTTGGCACCAGCTACCTGGAGCGGCGCCTAAGTCGACTATCGTCATCCCAGGTTTAATTAACTTATCTTTATCATCAATCTCAATCAACTTATAGGCCGCGCGCGCACGATAACCTTCTTTTTGGGCACGTTTAACATATTCATCACTCAAATGTTCTTGCATCCAAGCTTTGCTGCGACTACTGAGCTTCATGTCTTATTATATGAATTCATGATAAAATTCATCCCTTCTTAAGTTCCGATAAAACGTGCCAATTCATGAAATTAAATGCAAAACAAATCAGCCATTTGCGTGGTCTAGCCCACAGCCTCAGTCCAGTTGTGATGATTGGCAATCAAGGCTTAACCGATAACATTCTAAAAGAAGTTGAAGTTAATCTTAACGCACATGAGCTCATTAAAATCAAAGTAGCGGGCGATGACCGTGAAGCACGTAAAACCATCTACCTGTCCATCTGTGAGGCAACCAATGCGATTGCAGTACACCATATTGGTAAGCAATTAGTGATTTACCGTGCTAGCGACACCATCAAAGAAAAAAATAAAATTCATATTCCAAAGCTATAGTGACTTATTCGCGGTTGCTAACAATCACAAGCGCCGCGCCAAGCAAGCATTCAATCAGATAAATAACACCAGATACACCGTGCCATGCTGCAAACTGACGCGCATAGTCGCTTTGCATAACAGCAACTGGGTAAGCATCGTCTTTTAACTGTGCAAGGTGCGACTGAATCCCAAAGTAGCCAACTAAAACTAATAACAACATCAAGCTAATCAGCCACACATAAGGTTGCTTAATACTTTGCATGCCAAACGCGAAAAAGCGTTGTGCCAGCAACAATAAACTACTCACGATACCGATATAACTCATCATTTCAAACAATTGACCAGCGACACTACCAGCCAATTGCTTATCACTAATAGTATCGAATAATAGGCTGGCGCTCAGCCCTGTGACCCAAAGGCCACCAACCCATAGGGTGATTATAATCCATGTTAATTGACGAATAATCACTTAAAATCCATCTGGCTTAAATATATAAAACCTCAATAATTTCATACTCTTTAATGCCGCCTGGTGCAGAGACTTCTGCAATATCACCTTCATGCTTCCCAATCAGTGCGCGGGCAATAGGAGAGGCGATAGAGATTTTGCCTGCTTTAATATCAGCTTCGTCTTCGCCTACAATTTGATAGGTTTTGATATCGCCCGTATCTAAGTCTTCATAACGAACAGTTGCGCCAAATACAACGCGACCCTCTGCGTTTAATGCTGCGGGATCAATCACCTGCATGTTAGAAAGCTTACCTTCTAATTCTGAAATACGACCCTCTATAAAGCTTTGCTTTTCTTTTGCCGCTTCGTATTCAGCATTCTCAGACAAATCACCCTGTGCTCTTGCCTCAGCAATTGCCTGAATAACATTTGGCCTATCTTCAGACCTTAAGCGTTGTAATTCTTCTTTGAGTAAGCCTGCGCCACGTAAAGTGACTGGAATTTGTTTAACTGCCATACAACAAACCTTTATAAAAAATAAACCACACTCGCCC
>JBFJJY010000101.1:0-6209 GCA_041612055.1 Methylophilaceae bacterium
GCTTCTACATATTCGTGCGCTTGTAGATACAGGAATATTACACCTAATGCAATCGTTAACACTAAACCAATCGTTAATTGTTTACGATTATTTTTCATTAAACCCCAATGTGCATAGGTTAATGTTGCACCAGAAATTAACAAAATTAGTGTATTAATTGCTGGCAAACCCCATGGTCCCATTGCTTCTAATGCTTCTGTCGCTGCAGGACCAGAACTAGGCCAAGTTGCAACAAAGTCAGGCCACACTAAAGTAGATTGACTAATCCAGTCTAATGCGATGTTGCGAATGTAAAACAACGCGCCAAAGAAACCCGCAAAAAACATAACCTCAGAGAAAATGAACCATCCCATACTCCAACGGAACGAAACATCCACTTGCTTGTTATAGAATCCTGACAAACTTTCTTTGACAACATCTCTAAACCAGCCATAAAGCAGGTAGAAAAACACCAATAAACCTGCTATCAACACATAATTACCAGAAGCAACATCATTCATTTGCATAGCAAAACCACCTGCCATTAGGAATAATGCCACTGAAGCTATTAATGGCCAGAGTGATGGTGCTGGCAAGTAATAGTTATTCGTATTCTGACTCATTTTTTCTCCCTATCTCTATGTATCTATTAGCTCTAACAGTTATTTAACTGTAGGAGGTGTTTCAAATGTATGGAATGGTGCTGGCGATGGAACTGTCCACTCAAGACCTTCTGCGCCTTCCCATGATTTTGCTTCAGCTTTAGTACCACCTTTAATACATTTAATAACAATGTATAAGAATAGTAGCTGACTAATGCCTAACGCAAATGCACCAATTGATGAAATCATATTGAATTCAGCAAATTGTAGTGCGTAGTCTGGCACACGACGTGGCATACCCGCTAGGCCTGTAAAGTGCATTGGGAAGAAAGTAACATTAAAAGCAATTGTAGTTAACCAGAAGTGCCATTTACCTAGCGTCTCGTCATACATAAAGCCTGTCCATTTTGGCAACCAGTAATAAACAGCGCCCATAATTGACATAGCAGCACCAGAGAACAATACATAATGGAAGTGAGCAACCACATAGTATGTATCTTGCACCTGAATATCAACTGGAAGAATTGCACAAACTAGACCACTAAATCCGCCGATGGTAAACAAAAATACCACAGCAATAGAGAACAGCATTGGTGTCTCAAAGGTCATTGACCCTCTCCACATCGTTGCAACCCAGTTAAACACCTTCACACCTGTTGGGATTGAAATCAACATCGTGCTATACATGAAGAACAATTGACCAGCTACTGGCATACCTGTCGTGAACATATGGTGTGCCCATACAACGAATGAAAGCAGTGCAATCGCTGCAGTTGCATACACCATTGAAGCATAACCAAACAATGGTTTACGTGCAAATGTAGGGATGATTGTAGAAATCAAACCAAAAGCAGGCAAAATCATAATATACACTTCAGGATGTCCAAAGAACCAGAATACGTGTTGCCACAACACTGGATCACCACCACCAGCAGCATCAAAGAACGTAGTGCCAAAGTGACGATCTGTCAGCAACATAGTTAACGCACCTGCAAGCACTGGCATTGAAGCAATCAATAAAAATGCAGTAATCAACCATGTCCATACGAACAATGGCATTTTCATTAATGTCATGCCTGGCGCACGCATATTAAGGATTGTTGTGATAATGTTAATTGAACCTACGATGGATGACACACCCAAGATATGCAAAGCAAGAATAGACATATCAACAGACATAGATGGATTCTGTACTGATAGTGGTGGATACATTGTCCAGCCACCAGCAATCGCTCCACCAGGAACAAAGATTGAACCAATCAGCAAAATTGCCGCTGGTACCATTAACCAAAAACTCATGTTGTTCAGTCTTGGAAAGGCCAAATCTGATGTACCAATCATCAATGGGATCATCCAGTTAGCGAAACCAACAAAGGCTGGCATAATCGCACCGAAAATCATAATCAAGCCATGCAAAGTAGTGAGTCTATTAAAGTTCTCTGGCTCTACGAATTGCAATCCTGGTTGAAATAATTCTGCACGAATACCAAGCGCTAATGCACCCGCAAATAAAAACATAAAGAAGCTAAACCATAGATATAGCGTTCCAATATCCTTGTGATTTGTTGATGCAACCCAGCGCATTATGCCGGTAGGATGACCATGATCATCGTGATGTGTTGCAGTAGTTGTACTCATCAGTTTCTCCTAAAAACTAAAGCTTAATTCTAATAATTCAAAAATATAAAATTTATTCGTAATTAACGTGCAGCTTTGACTGCTGAAGGCTGAGCAAAGTCACCAGTACTGTTACCTAAAGCATTGCGCTCATAAGCAATGACTGCTGCAATATCAGTATCGTTCAACACATCTTTCCATGCTGGCATAATGTTTTTACCATTTAAAAGAATATCAATATGACCTTCTATAGGACCAGTCGCTACCGCACTGCCTGTCATCGCCGGGAATGCTGGTGGAATACCAGCACCAGTAGCGCCGTGACATACTGAACAGTTTTTCTCATAAACTGCTTTACCAGCTGTTACCAACTCATCCATTGTCCAGTCTTTATCAGCACCCGCGTCTGCTGCAGCTGCTGCCTCTTTTTGCGCAGCAACCCATGCGTTGTAATCAGCTTCTTCTTTAACTTCAACCACAATTGGCATATATCCATGTGCTTTACCACACAGTTCTGCACATTGACCGCGATAAGTACCTGGCTTATCCGCTCTAAACCATGTTTCGCGAACAAAACCTGGTATCGCATCTTGCTTAACACCAAACTCTGGAATCCACCATGCGTGAATTACATCAGCGGCAGTTAACAAGATTTTGATTTTTTTACCAACAGGCACAACCATTGGGTTGTCCACTTCTAGTAAATAATTCTCACCTTTTTCTTCTTGGTTTTTGATTTGTGCTTCAGGTGTTGAAAGTGTACTAATGAACTTAACATCCTGATCTAAATAATCATAAGCCCACTTCCATTGAGAACCTGTAACTTTGATACTAATATCAGCAGCACTAGTATCTTTCATGGCTAAAATCGTTTTAGTCGCTGGATATGCCATCGCAACAAGAATGATAACTGGAATGATGGTCCAAATAACTTCTAACCAATGATTCTCATGAAAATGAGCCGCTTTATGTCCAACTGACTTACGATGTTTGATAATTGAATAAAACATTAAACCAAAAACAACAACAAATATTGCCAAACAAACCCAAATCATCATCATATGTAAATCATAGATTTGACTTGCTATTTCTGTTACTGGTGCTTTTAAATTTAATGCATATTCTGCATGTGAGCTGACTGCAAACAATGATAAAAATGCAGCCCCTAAAGAGAGAATTGTTCTCTTGTTCATAACTGAATCCACCCCAAAAAAATGTGAACAACTTAAATAAAGGTTAAAGCCAATAAAGCTTTTTACCGCCAACTTTACTGACAACTAACATGCCACCTAATGAATCAATGCATGTTTTATTTTTACTTTAAAGTTTTTGATTTAAATCAATCTTCGAATACGAATATTGTGCAAACCCAAAATTTTGCCCAATTTAGCACACGCGCTGGTGCTTATCAAGACAAATGTAACAAAATAGTTACATTTTTTTACGATTAGGGAAGTGGTTTCGGCTGAAACCATATTGAAGGAAAAAATGGTGCCGGGAGGGGGAATCGAACCCCCACGTTGTCACCAACGCGGGATTTTGAGTCCCGTGCGTTTACCAATTCCGCCATCCCGGCTTATTCGGATCATACATTACTGTATAATTGCAACGGCGCAATTATAACAAGCTCTTTATCAATTGCGAAACCAAATATTCACAATTAATTAATATTTATGAAAACAGAAGACTTCAACTTCGATTTACCAGAACATTTAATTGCGCAACATCCTGCACCACAGCGCAACGCTAGTCGACTACTCTATTTGAATGATATTTCAGGCGTCCCTACTGATAATGTATTTTTGGACTTCCCTAACTTTTTATCCAAAGACGATGTATTAATATTTAATGATACACGTGTCATTAAAGCGCGATTATTTGGACATAAAGCAACAGGCGGTAATGTTGAAGTCTTTATCGAGCGGGTGATTAATGAGCACGAAGCTTATGCTTTAATTCGCGCCTCGCGCGCACCCAAAGCTGGCACGAGATTGACCTTAGCTAATGCCATTGAGGTTGAAGTATTAGGACGTAAGGATGATTTATTCCATCTCAATTTTTTATCATCAACTCCTGTTTTAGATTTACTAGAGCAATATGGCAATTTACCTTTACCCCCTTACATTGCGCATCAAGCGGATCAAACAGATGAGACACGCTACCAAACGGTTTATGCTAAACATGCAGGCGCTGTCGCCGCACCAACGGCTGGCTTACACTTTGATGAAGACATGATTAATCAGTTGAAAGATAAAGGTATTCAGATTGCTTATATCACGCTGCATGTTGGGGCTGGCACCTTTAAACCAGTCAATGTTGATAATATTGCTGAACATAAAATGCATAGCGAGGTCTATCACATACCAGAAGCAACCGTTCAATGCATCGCACAAGCACGAATCGCTGGAGGCAAAGTGACTGCGGTAGGGACAACTGTGCTGAGAGCGTTAGAAAGCGCAGCTCAATCTGGGCAATTAAATGCGGGAAGCCAAGAAACAAATATTTTTATTACGCCTGGTTTTAACTTTAAGGTGGTTGATAGACTGCTAACCAATTTCCACCTACCCAAAAGTACCTTGCTCATGTTAGTGTCTGCCTTTGCTGGATTTGAGCCCATCAAAAAGGCTTACCAACATGCAATAAAACAAGAATACCGCTTTTTTAGCTATGGCGATGCGATGTTAATAGAAAAGAAAACTTAACTTGATAATGCAATAAAGTATGGTGCAATAAAGTTCGTGTATCTAGCACTAATCAAGAAATTGGAGATGATGAAAGTGAACAAATATCAAAGCAAAATGAGCGTTGGCGTCTTTTTAACCAGCCTATTATTGGCAGGTTCTTTACACGCTGCTGTCCTACCTGAAGCACAATTAAAACTAAAAATCCCAATGGTGAAAACGCCCACTACGCGTCCTATGACGGTCGCTTACCATCCTGCACTGATGCATTACTACGTCGCAGATGGCGGTTTAGCTCCTCTGGGCAGCGAATGGGAAGCCCCCATCTCTAAATCTCAGGTGCACGCTTTTGATGCCGAAGGCAAATACGTCAATTCTGCCAACCCTGGATACGATAATCGCTCTATTTATTACAATGCCAATACAGGACATATTGAAACCATTACCTACAACATCTCCAGTGCATTTGGTTTTGCTCCTAACACGGGCATGTATGCTTTAGAGATGTCGGAAACAGGTAAAATAAAAGACAGCTCGACGGAAATTATCCAATTCCATCGCCCGTTTGGCGATGCATTCACCATGCCATCTTACGATGCTGAGAATGACCGTTATTTTGCCAAACAGAATCGTAGCAACATCGTGCGGATTGTCAGCATTAAAGAAACAGAGCCTCTGGGTGAAATTGCACTAGACATTGCAACAGCGGGTGCTAAATCGGATGATATTAGCGATAGCTTTGTTGCTTATACTGGCGCAAAAGGCGAAGAACTCGCCTTATTAGATTTAGACCATCAAGCCATCTTAGTATTTGATTTATCAGGCAAATTTGTTGCGAAAAGCGCATTGCCAGATACCATAAAACTACGTGCAAAAAACTACTACAACGGTCTTGGTTATGCCAATGGCATGTTCTTTTTATACAATGAAAACGAAGGCGAGTTTGGCACTTATCATGGATATCAAGTGATTAAATAGTGAGTACGTTCGCGATAAAAAAGCCGCGCAATTGCGCGGCTTTTTGTTGCTTGCAAAGTCTGGATTACTTACTGATCATACCTGCTACTTTACCTGAAGCCATTGCAAATAACGCACCAAGCACCGTTGAAAGAATCACTAACAATACTGGATTTGATAAATCTGCCGCGGTCACACTGCCCGCTTCTGTTGCATGCAAAGCATAGGCAGCTGTGGCGGCATAACCATAAACATTTGCTGGAATCACTGATAGCAAAGCTTGGCTGGAAGCAATGACCAATAAAAATACTGTTGCTCCAATGTAAACAGCAGGACCAACAGCGCCAGGCAAACCGAGTGGATTCATATTAAC
>JBFJJY010000102.1:0-6189 GCA_041612055.1 Methylophilaceae bacterium
AACTTTTCTAGCAAGTCAAACAAATCATTTGACTGCTGTAAGCTTAATCCATTTTTTTGCGCGCCCTCATTAAAAATCTCACGCTGCTTCACCATTTCTTCTGGTTTTTTCTTACCCATGGCGCGACGCAGCAAATCTGCAGCACCTAGACTATATCCTGCAACGACTTGTGCGATTTGCATCACCTGCTCTTGATAAACAGCAATGCCGTAGGTTTCTTTTAAGATAACCTCGGTTGAATGGTGCGGATATTCAACCCGCTGTTGACCGTGTTTACGTCGACAAAAATCAGGAATCAAATCCATTGGGCCTGGTCGATACAGCGCAACCAAGGCAATAATGTCCTCAAAGCAATCAGGTTTTGCCTGCTTAAGCATATCCTTCATGCCACTAGACTCTAATTGGAAGACAGCTGTCGTGTTCGCACGTTTAAGTAAGCTAAAGGTCGCTTTATCATCCAGCGGCAACTTGTCTAACACCAATGGAGATTCACCTGCTATTGCCCGTTGTGCATTAGCATTTTCAACCGCCATCTCGAGTATGGTTAAGGTACGTAAGCCTAAAAAGTCAAACTTGACCAAGCCTACTGCTTCTACGTCATCTTTATCAAACTGACTCACCAAACTATCGCCATTGGCTTGACAATATATCGGTGAATAATCAGAAATTTTACCTGGCGCGATCAATACACCACCCGCATGCATACCAACATTACGCACTAAACCTTCAAGGCGTAATGCCAACTCCAATAGCTGTGCAACCTCTTCTTCTTTTTCGCGGCGCTCTTGTAGTTGTGGCTCTTTTTCTAAAGCACTTTGTAAGGTAATGCCTAATTCAAGTGGAATTAATTTTGCTACGCCATCCACAAAATTAAACGGTAAATCAAGCACACGACCAACATCACGAATCACCGCTTTTGCCGCCATAGTACCAAAAGTGGCAATTTGTGAAACAGAATCTAAGCCATACTTTTGTTTAACGTAGTCAATGACACGATCACGCCCTTCTTGGCAAAAATCAATATCAAAGTCAGGCATAGACACCCGCTCAGGATTCAAAAATCGCTCGAATAGTAAATTGTATTCCAACGGATCCAAATCGGTGATACCCAAACTATAGGCAACCAACGAACCAGCACCTGAACCACGACCAGGGCCAACAGGTACGCCATTATTTTTAGCCCAGTTAATGAAGTCTGCCACGATTAAGAAATAACCTGGGAAACCCATCTGATTAATGATATTGCATTCAAAATCTAGTCGGCTTTTATAAACATCAAACTTTTCAGCCCTAACTGTTTCATCTGGATACAATTGTGCTAGCCGCACATGCAAGCCTTTTAATGACGCTTCAGCTAAATAGGTTGGCAAATCTTGCTGATTAGGCGTTGGAAAATCGGGTAAGTAATTCTCACCTAACGTTAAAACTAAATTACAGCGTTTTGCAATTTCAACACTGTTGGCTAATGCTTCTGGTATATCGGCAAACAAGCTTGTTATTTGCGCTTGGGTTTTAAAATATTGTTCATTACTGAATTTTTTTGGCCGTCGGCTATCAGCCAACATATAGCCTTCAGCAATACAAGTGCGCGCTTCGTGCGCGGTAAAATCATCTTGTTCAATAAATTGGATTGGTTGAGTGGCAACAACTGGCAAGGCTAATGTAGTGGCTATCGATAAAACTTGTTGCACCAGCATTTCTTGCCGTGAAACTTGCGCAGCATCAGCCGCACGCTGCACTTCTAAATAAAAGCGGTTTGGAAATAGCTCTGACCAGCGCTTGGCTAACTTAGTAGCAAAAACGGTATTATTTTGTTCTAGCGCCTGACCTATATCACTATCGTGGTTGCCTGACAGTAAAATGAGTCCTTCGGTGCTTGTTTGAAACCATTCTGGCTTTAGCTCAGGCCGTCCTCGGGTTTGATTTTCTAAGTAGGCCTTGCTTAGCAACTCACAAAGTAAGGTGTAACCTGATAAGTTTTGCACCAATAACAAAGCTCGTGTTGGCTGTTGTGGTTTTTTCGTATTTTCCAACCAAACATCTGCGCCAATAATGGCTTTAATCCCTTGTTTTCTTGCGGCTTTATAAAATTTAATTGCGCCAAACAGATTGCTCAAATCAGTTAAGGCTAATGCAGGCATGCCATCTTTTTTTGCGGCATTCACATAATCGTTAATTCTTACGATGCCATCCACAATAGAATACTCGCTGTGGCAACGCAAATGAACAAATGAAGGTGTCTGACTTAAATCTTGCATGCCATCATTTTACTCTTGCTGACAGAAAAATGATGCCAAAAAAGTAAAAAAGCCGCTAAAAATTGGTGGCTTTTAATCTTAAAGTTGAAGATATGAGTGCGATTATTTTTTTGACGTTAGCAATATTTTCATTTCGGCAATCAGCTCTTCATCTTGAACAGGCTTACCAAAAAATGCATCCACCCCAATTTCTTTAGCTAAGTTTTTATGCTTATCTGCTGTTCGTGAACTAATCATAATCAGTGGCGTATTCGCTGTACGCGCATCATCACGAATATTGCGCGCTAAACCAAACCCATCAAGCCGTGGCATTTCAATATCAGTGAGGATAATATCAGGCGTTGTGACCTTCAATAATTCCATGGCATCCATTCCGTCTTTCGCCACTTGCACTTCATAACCTTCGCGCTCTAACAAACGTCCAAGCACTTTACGCATGGTCAGTGAATCGTCGACAACCAACGCACGCGTCTTTTTCGACTTGCTATTCACATGACTAACCGACACACTGCCAAGCGCCAATTGACTTCTATTAGACATCAGCACAGGGTTAATCATTAAAATGATATCGCCATCTCCTGTCACTGTAGCACCTGCAATACCTGGAACACGCGCTAATTGTGTACCAATCTCTTTCATTACAACTTCTTGGTTACCAATCACCTCATCAACATGCAGTGCAACCGTGTGTAAACCACTCCGTAACAACAAAACAGAAGCATACGGCTGTTCTTCGATATGATGTTCTGACAGATGCAGCAATTGTGCAAGATGATAGATTGGGTAATCAACCCCATTCCATTCCACTTTTCCTGCACTATAGGCGGCCATTAAATCATGATGTTTAACTTTTTGCGCTTGCTCAATCATCGCTACGGGTAATGCGTATCGATTATTACCCGTTGTGACCATGAGCACTTGCGCGACAGATTGCGTCACTGGCACATACAGATTAAACACCACACCTTTACCGATTTCACTCGACAGATCAACACGTCCACCGAGACCGCTAATATCATTGCGGACAACATCTAATCCAACACCGCGACCAGCAATTTGTGTTGTTTCGCTTTCAGTAGAAAACCCAGGTTCAAAAATGATAGATAACAACCGGTCATCTGTTGTTTCAGCACCTGCGTCTAACAAGCCTTTTTCAACAGCTTTTTCTTTTACCTTAGTTAAATCAACGCCTGCGCCATCATCGCTTAGCGTCATTTGAATTTCATCATTGACCATGCGAACAAGCAGTCTAATAACGCCAGTTTCAGACTTGCCTAAAGCGGCTCTTACTGTTTTTGCTTCAATACCATGCGCAACAGCGTTTCTTAATAAATGCTCTAGCGATGCACTCACTTTTTCTAACACACCACGGTCGATTTTGGTGGTTTCACCATCAATCATCAACTCAACTGACTTATTTAATTCCCGTGCAGTCTGTCTTACAATCCGCTGTAAACGCTCTGAAATATGTTGAAAAGGCAACATGCGTACTGCAAGCAAACCTTGTTGCAAATCTCGGCTCATTCGGCTTTGTTGTTGCAATGCGCTTTCCGTTTTTCCCAGATTAGCGAGCAGTCCACTTTGTATTGCACCTACGTCATTGACGCTTTCAGCCATCATTCGCGTCAACTCTTGCAACCGAGTAAATCGGTCAAACTCAAGCGGGTCAAAAGCCTCATTGGCTTCTTGTAATATATTCATCCGCGACTGCATTTGTGTTTCTGCTTCAATTTCTAATTCGCGTAAATAACTACGCAAGCGTGCAATGCTATCAGTCAAATCATTGGAAGAAGCTTTAAATCCCATTACTTCTCTATCAATCTGAGATCGTATAATGGACACTTCTCCTGCATCATTAATTAATTGATCTAATACTTGCTCTCGAACACGTAAGAAGTTTGCCGCTTGATTGGTCAATGACTCAATAGGCTGTACATGATGGGCAACTGAATGCGCTTTTTCAGTTGTTTCTGCCACCTCATTAACCGCTGGTTGATTAAAGAAACCGACAATATCATCCAAGGCAATAAACATTGTTTCAAAATCATCTGCTGTTGGCGTTGATTGCGTTTTCTCGATGATTACCTCTTCTAGCGCATGCACAATATTGCCAACTTCAGCTTGCCCTGCCATGCGTGCACTGCCCTTTAAGGTGTGCAACAAACGTTGCAGTACTTCCGAGTGCTGTTTATCTGCTGGGGTTGCTTTCCAAGCACGAAGCGTTTTGCCAAGTTCAGGTAAGATGACATTCGCCTCTTCCACAAACATAGCCAACAACTCTGCATTTACTGGTTTAATATCGACGTCATCTTCATCTCTATTGGACGTTTCGGTCGCTTGTGGTTCAGCACTTGCCGTAATAGGCTCAGTTAATAGCGACACTTCTTCTGATGGCTTAACTGGTTCTTTCGCTTGTGCAACTTGTTCCGATGCTTCATTTAGCAGCTTAACCAAGGCTCTTGCTGTTCTTGGCATTTTAAGTTTAGAAATACTTTGCCACATTCTGGCAATCGCTTTTGTCACATTTTCGTACAAGCTTAAGGATGCTGGCGTCCAAGTAATGACATCAAGCCAATTCTCTAACGCGCGGCACAACTCACCCATGGGCTTAAATCCTGCAGCCAATGCATTACTAGCCAAGGTATGCACTGCTTGTTTGGCACGCATATCAGGCATGGCTTTCTGATCTTCTCGTAGTCGAGCAATATCTTGCTCAATCACCACAAGGTGTTGCATGCTCTCATTCAAGAAAATATCATATAACGCTCGACTGACCTTATGTTTGCCACCCACCAGCACATACGCACTTTCAGTTTCTGCTTCCGAAGCTGGTTTTTCTGCCAGTGTTGATGTATGCTGCGGGTATAAAGCGGAGACTTGATTGAGCCAATACGCTTGATTGATCGAGGTTTGACTATTGGCTCTAAGTTCTGCTGTCCAATCTGCAAATGCAGCTGTTATTTTCTCTAATTGTGCGATTTGTTTAGTATTTAAAAAGCCGTTTTGATCGAGCACACTATTTAGAAATTGTTCAACACTGGATGCTACTTCTGCTTGAGCAACCAAACCCACTGTTCGGCCACTACCCTTCAATGTATGATAATTACGGCGTACATCCATCAACGGCTCTATCGCTGTCGCATTGACCCGTAGCGATTGAAGATTCTGTGCGATATGTGCAAGAATTTCCTCTGCTTCTGTCAAATAAATATCGAGTAACTCTTCATCAAAAGCTTGATCGAGCAACTGTTCTTCGCCATTCGCTTCTTCCAATTCAGGTTCAGATACCTCATCAACCGCTTCAATTGTATCCTCATCTGCTACTACCATTAAGCCTGCTTCAGGCTCCTCTGGAATAACAACCTCTGTCAAAGAAAGCACTTGATTTAATGCTGCTAGTTTCAGTTCTAACGTTGCGACTGTTTCCGCTCTTACATTCGGCATTTCATCTGCATACAAACCAACCAAAGCCAAACTCTCTGCTAACAATTCAAAATCGGCCTGATTCTCATCATATTCATCTTGTTGAAAATATTGAATGTAGTGTTCGCACGCCTTCACAACCTGCATCGGCATGGGTAAATTGAGCATATCAAAGATAGCAGCTACTTGTTTTAATGGCTTATGTGTTAACGATAATGTTGCCTTATCATCTGGCTTTCTAAAAAAAGTGTCTAGCGATTGCTCTACCACTTTTAAAGAAGAGCCTATATCTTTAACCACGGCCGCAATTGTTGCTTTATCCAAGCGCGCCTCTTTGAGCGCTTCAACTTTGGTGTATTCAAATCCTGTTTCGATTGATTTCAATATTGCCGCTTCAGCCAACAAGCGCTGAACCATGTCTGCATCTACGACTTGATCACTTTTTAACACCGCATCAAACAAACTTAATGCGGAAGCGACCTCAACCAAAGCGCCTTGGGTCACTTTA
>JBFJJY010000103.1:0-6188 GCA_041612055.1 Methylophilaceae bacterium
TGGTTCGCTCTTCTGGCTTTTTAGAAACACGTGCAGAAGAGGTTTTTCCTGCTTCTGAAAAACAGAGTTATCAAATTAACTTTACAGATGGCACAACTGCAAATGGCGAAACCATTAGCTATGTAGACAACGAGGCTGGCTTATTCCTATTTCACTTATTAAAAGATGAGAAAGTAGAAAAACACTTTATTCCTCGCCAATCAATCCAACAACATCAAATTGGCATGCATATTGGTGACTTGCTAGTTGAGGATAAACATGTCACTAGCCATGATATTGATGCGGCACTGAGTCATCAAAAAGAATTAAAAGCACAACGTATTGGTGACTATCTCAACGAAAATAAAGTGATTTCTGCAGAACAATTACACCAAGCAATTACGCTACAAAAAGATCGCCCAGTTTTAAAACTAGGCGAAGCACTCAAACAATTAGATTTGCTGACAGACGAACAATTGGAAGCAGCACTCACCAAACAAAAAGAAAATCGCGGCGTTCGCTTAGGACAAATTCTCGTTCAGATGGGCATTGTAGATGAGCGCACACTAAAAGGCACATTGGCTAAAAAGCTTGGTTTCCCGTATGTCAGTTTAGCTAAATTCAATTTTGATCCTAACGCTATTCGATTAGTTGATGCAGCACTGGTTAGAAAATACACTTTAATGCCGCTCTGTATCCATGATGGAATGTTAGTGGTGGCGTTTGAAGACCCTATGAACATCAAAGCCATAGATGAAGTGCGTTTCGTGACACAAATGAATGTGTTGCCATCGATGGCATCGAGTGAAGATATCCATCAAGCCATAGATGAATTTTATTCGCCTGCGCTAAGTTGGGATACAGAAGATAATAGTGCCGCAAGTGGAAATGAAGAGGATTTACTTGATTTTAGCTTAATGCAAAGTTCAAGTGACGATTTAGCCAATAAGCTGTTTGAAGAGGATAAATCCAGTAGCTCAGATGCAGAAGATGAGCCTATTGCAGAGTCAGACAGTACATTGGTACAACTGGTGAATAAAATGATTATCGATGCTGTCAAAGGCAAAGTATCCGATATTCACATCGAAACCTATCCTGGCAAAAAGAACACGGTAGTGCGTTTCCGTAAAGATGGCATATTGATGCCTTATCTTAAAATCCCAGCTAACTTTTGTAATGCGCTGATCTCTCGTATCAAAATCATGTGCCAACTGGACATTTCAGAGCGTAGAAAACCGCAAGATGGCAAATTGGACTTCAAACAATTTGGCCCTACCAAAGTCGAGTTAAGGGTAGCGACCATTCCGACCTCTAACGGTATGGAAGATATTGTCATGCGCGTGCTGTCTTCCAGCAAGCCAATTCCAATGAAAGATCTTGGTTTGGCAGATCACGCCCTAGCCTCTTTAGAGAGTATGGTGAATAAACCGTATGGTTTAATCCTGACATGTGGTCCAACAGGCTCAGGCAAAACAACAACCTTGCACTCGCTACTGGGCCATATTAATACACCAGAACGTAAAATTTGGACGGCTGAGGATCCGATTGAGATTACTCAGGCTGGATTAAGGCAAGTGCAAGTCAATCCCAAAATCGGTTGGACATTTGCGAGTGCAATGCGTAGCTTCCTACGTGCTGACCCTGATGTCATTATGGTGGGTGAGATGCGTGATGAAGAAACCACTAAAATTGGTATTGAAGCTTCATTAACAGGCCATCTTGTGCTGTCTACTTTACATACCAATAGTGCGCCAGAAAGTATTATTCGGATGCTAGACTTGGGCATGGATCCGTTTAACTTTGCTGATGCGTTGTTGGGCATTTTGGCGCAACGTCTGGCCAGATCGCTATGCCCGCATTGTAAAGAGGCTTATGAGCCAGAGCAGGATGAATTACAATCGTTAGCAGATGAGTATGTTCTGAATACGGAAATAGAGGCGACTAAAGTATTAGCTGATTGGCATGCACAACATGCTAATAAAAACAATAAACTGGTCGTATACAAAGCAAAAGGCTGTAAATCTTGCAACGACACTGGCTATAGCGGTCGTATTGGTTTATATGAATTGATGACGATTTCACCAACCTTAAAACAACTGATACAGAAACGTGCGCCTGTGCCAGAACTAGTCCGCGAAGCATTATCAAACGGCATGGTCACACTAAAACAGGATGGTATTGCGAAAGTATTACAAGGAAAAACCGATATTGCACAAGTGCGCGCAGTGTGCAGCTAGCGTCTGATCAGACTTAGCCCGCCATCAATTATTGGGCTGAGTCTGTTTCTATCGCATTCACTGTATCAATAACGGCTTCTGCATCTTGTTTGTTCGCTACAGGCAACATAGATTCATCTTTAATCACGCGCTCTTCAGCCTTTTTGTTCATCACAATAATACTGATGCGTCGATTGATGGGATTAAAAGGATTGTCTTTATCATACAAAGCAGATGAAGACAGCCCGACAACCCGCAAAAGCTTCAGTTCATCCATTCCGCCTGCAATCAACTCTCGTCGTGAGGCATTTGCCCTATCGGCCGAAAGCTCCCAGTTACTATAGGCAGACTCCCCAGTACTAAACGGCGTTGCATCCGTATGTCCCGATAAACTAATCCGATTCGGCACATCATTTAACATCTGACCGATTTCTTGTAGGATTTTTTTTGCATATGGCTGCAATTCAGCTCTGGCTGAGTTAAACATTGGTCGATTCAGTTCATCAACAATAATAATGCGCAAACCCTCAGACGTAATATCTAACATCAACTGTTTCTTAAACTGTTTTAAGGTGATGTTGCTATCAATGGTGTTTTCAATCTTGGCTTTTAGATTTTCAAGCTTTTGCTTTTCTTGCGCTTCCAATGCCTTTTGTGCATCCTTGAGATCAGGATCTTTTTCCTTCTCTTTGGAACCATCTTTGGGTTTTACCTGTAGCTGAGACTTGGTCAAATCTTTACCGCCACCTTTGAGTACAGAGTCACTTGCACCAACACTAGGGCCACCCATCAACGCCACTTTTAATGGCGTTTTAAAATAAGCTTCAATGCCTTCTAATTGTCCTTTTGATGCAGAGCCGAGCAGCCACATCAACAAGAAAAAGGCCATCATCGCCGTCACAAAATCAGCATAAGCAATTTTCCAAGCGCCACCATGATGACCTCCACTAACTTTCTTAATTTTTTTGACAATAATGGGTCTAACTGGTTGTTCAGCCATGATGAACTCCTTGCCAATTATTGTTTTTAGTCATTCGCAATTTATTTATTTTTGGCTTGTTTAACATGTTCTTCCAACTCAGTGAAACCTGGTCGCTCAGTTGAATAAAGTACTTTACGACCAAATTCAACCGCAATGGCAGGCGCATAGCCATTTAAACTGGCTAACAATGTCACTTTAACAGTTTGTAGTATTTTGGAGCTTTCTTCTAGCTTTTGCTCTAATAATCCAGAGAGTGGGCCAACAAAACCATAAGCCAATAAGATACCTAAAAAAGTACCGACCAAGGCATGTGCGATTAAAATGCCAAGCTCTGCTGGCGGCAAAGCCACGTTTTCCATGGTATGCACCACACCCATCACCGCCGCAACAATACCAAAAGCAGGCAAGCCATCCCCTAATTTAGCAATACAATGTGCTGGCACATGCCCTTCCATATGATGCGTTTCAAGCTCGTTATCCATCAAATTTTCTACTTGAAAAGCATCCATATTACCCGACACCATCAGACGTAAATAATCACATATAAATTCTAATACATGGTGATCGTGTAGGATTTTTGGGTACTTACTGAATAATGGACTCGATTCTGGATTTTCAATGTCATTTTCAATCGACATCATGCCGTCTTTGCGAATTTTGGTTAGGATTTCATAAAGCAAAGACAGTAAATCTAAATACAATGCTTTATTAAACTTTGAACCTTTGAACAGCGAGGGCAGTGATTTCAATGTCGCTTTAAGTGCTTTTGTGTCATTACCAACGATAAATGCACCCAGCGCACCGCCAAAAATCATCAAGACTTCTAACGGTTGCCAAAGTCCGCCTAAATGCCCACCAGCCAGTGCGTAACCACCAAAAATGGTGCCACAAACAACGATGTATCCGATAATGACAAACATATGTTAACGCCTTAATTGAAAGTCTGACTTTCATGTTCAATTAGATTTTTATCTAGAATAGCAACATTGACTGTCAATCAATCCCTCGAATAAAGGGATTTTATTCAGCTTTTACGCCAGATGTGGCCTGCGAAGAAAATCGTTTAGGCGCCAAGCAGTATGGCGATTGAGTAGTTATATCTTCCAAACAAAAATGGTTGGGCTATGCGCACCATTTTCGATGGTAAATGTTGGCGGAATACCAGGTATTTCAAATTCATAGCTGACTAATAAACTACCCGGCTGCATTTCTTGCTGTGCTTTTTGCCACAACGCTAACATTGCGGCTGGCGACAAATAAGCGAACACAAGATCATATTGTGCAAAATCCAGCTCATGATAATTGCCTAATCGAAACTGAGCAGATGAGCGCCGCCACCAGGCCCGAACAACACTGATTAACCAAGGTAATGGCGCAATTTCAATGCCTTCAATTTGGCTATTTTGGTTGGCCTTAGCAATATGCATTGATAAATCGCCCAAACCACTACCAATATCAATCATCCGAATTGTTTGACTCGGCGGGATAAGATCGGCCACTTTTTGCCAAACAATGGGACGAGAAGGGAAAAAAGGCACTTGGCTACGGAAGGTCGTCCAAAACACACTCAAACTAATCAAAAAACCGATTAAATAGACTTCATTTGGCACTGTCCATAAAGACATGCCATAAATAGCCAGTGGGAAAATAAAATGAATCCAACGCCACCATATTGCCATACCGGCAAGCTGACACAGTGTTGTTGCAATGAGGGACTGCAACAACACCAATGTCCAGAGAGAGAATCTGATGGCTGAAAAATAACTAACAACTAATACACACATCAATACAGTAATAAACGCTATCAACTGTATGATAATTGCCAATGTGGCTGGCGCTAACTTAACCTTTTGTACACCAAATTGGAACGATTGGAGCATGGTCAGTAATCGCTTTTTACACGGTTATATTACGCAACAGCATTCACTAATTTATATTGTAGCTCTTTTGCTTTCTTCGTTTTGCCAGCACGTGATGGGATATGGCATAGATTGCATAAATAATTTTCATTTAAATCGTATGCGTTCACCACAAACTTACCTTCGCAACAGCTGCAGCTTTTTAGTTTTAGCATTTTGCTATCGACATAACGAATCAATGTCCAGGCACGTGTCAAAGAAAGTACTGGCTCTTCTTCTGTATCATGGCCGACTTGTTGCAAATACAAGCTATAGGCTTTTAAGATTGCAGTAATATCACTAACACCAGCATACTTTAATAAGTACTCATGAATATTCAAAAAGATCGAAGAATGAATATTCGGCTGCCAAGTTAAAAACCAATCAGTCGAGAATGGCAACATGCCTTTAGGTGGTGATGCGCCTTTTAATTCTTTATATAACTTAATCAAACGCTCGCGTGATAACGTGGTTTGCGTTTCTAGCAATTGCAATCTAGCCCCTAATTTAATCATTTCGGTAGCCAACTGAATTTGCTCACCTTCATTTACTACACTTTTTTTAACATTAGCCTGTTTCATGATTCTCTCCAATCAATTTTATTTAAATCAATACTGATATTATGCAGGTTGTCCTGATAACAAAATTGCAGAATGTGCATTTGCAAGCGCACGATCTTTTGTGTAATCAGTCAACATAGTCAGAATTGCGCTATCTTCAAAACGGAAGCGAGCAAGCATCATATTGCTACTGCTTAATTTAAGAATTTGAAAATTGCTTAAGCCTTCAAGCAAGTCTGCAATATCATCGCTAATACCTAGACGAAAAATAGCAGTTGCTTTATCAGCGCGAATCATTTGTTGTGCTAACATTAAGTAATTCAAATTAGCATCTTTAATTTCTGACATCATTTCGGTTTCACTCATTTTAATTCCCCCAAATCCTTAAATTAAATTGCTTTAAACGTTTTGTTTACCGCATGAAACGTACTTTGAACCTATCATTGAAAAAGGACTATTGGGGTGTGTCGGTTTTTTATGTAAGACGTGCAGGCACGCCTGTGTAGGTGTTTGTCTTACAAACACCTACACAGGGGCTATGGATACCTTTAAA
>JBFJJY010000104.1:0-6145 GCA_041612055.1 Methylophilaceae bacterium
GAGATAATGGAAACTATCATGAGTGAATATAGAATTGCCCCAAGTATCCTTTCTGCTAACTTTGCTAAGTTAGGTCAAGAGATTGAGGATGTCATTAAATCTGGAACAGATATTGTACACTTTGATGTGATGGATAATCACTATGTGCCAAACTTAACCATTGGCCCTTTGGTCTGTGAAGCGATTCGTGATTTATCTCACAATGTGGGTGCATTAATTGATGTGCATTTAATGGTAGAGCCAGTTGACCGTATTATTCCTGATTTTGCAAAAGCAGGCGCTGATATCATTACGTTCCATCCAGAAGCATCAAATCACATTGATCGTAGCCTTTCTATGGTACGTGATTTAGGTTGCAAATCTGGCTTAGTTTTTAATCCAGCAACACCTTTACATTATTTAGAGCACGTCATGGATAAAGTCGACATGATTTTGTTGATGTCAGTTAACCCAGGCTTTGGTGGTCAAAAATTCATTCCACAAACATTAGAAAAAGCAAAACAAGCACGTGCAATGATTGATGCTTATACTGCAAAAACGGGCCGTCAAATTTGGTTAGAAATTGATGGTGGTGTTAACCCAAACAATATTGCTGAGATTGCAGCAGCAGGTGTTGATACCTTTGTGGCGGGTAGTGCTATTTTTGGCAAACCAAATGATGCCGATCCTAACCGTTACGACTCTGTCGTTAAATCAATGCGAGATGCATTAGCAACTGTTAAGTAGCATTAAAATGGATTTCCTTAAAAAGCAAGCAAGTTTAAGTTGGCGATGGTGGGGCTAAATTTAGCTTCTGCGTAAGGCTACGCTTACGCCAATCGCACACCACTTTTTAAGGAAAACCATGCTTCAAACGATTACACAAACTGAATTCGATGCCTTGGCACAACAAGGCTATAACCGTATCCCATTGGTACAAGAAACCTTTGCCGATTTGGATACGCCTTTGTCTTTATACCTCAAACTGGCTAACCAGCCATTTTCATACTTACTAGAAAGTGTGCAAGGCGGCGAACGTTTTGGTCGTTATTCCATTATCGGCTTACCTGCAAAAACCCGCATTGTGGCCAATGGCTTTCAGGTGCAAGTGCTGCAGGGTGATACGGTATTAGAGACACATGACAATACCAACCCACTCGATTTTGTTAAAACCTTTCAATCACGTTTTAAAACACCACCATACGCAGGTTTGCCGCGGTTTACTGGTGGTTTGGCGGGTTATTTTGGCTATGAAACCATACGTTATATTGAAAAGCGATTAGCGAATAGTCAAAAGCCAGATGCGATTGGTACGCCAGATGTCTTATTAATGGTGTCAGAAGAAATTGCCGTAGTCGATAATTTAAGCGGTAAGCTTTATTTTATCGTGTACGCCAACCCAGATGAGGCTGGCGCTTACCAACAGGCGCGTCAGCGTATTCAAGTATTGATGCAGCAGTTGCGTCAAACTGTAAAGATTCCAGAATCTAAGCCTTCAGTAACGACTCAAGCAAGCTCTGAATTTGGTGAAGATAACTATAAAGCAGTAGTGAAGAAAGCACAGGACTATATCCTAGAAGGCGACATTATGCAAGTGGTGCTTAGCCAACGCTTGTCACAAGATTTCACAGGATCGCCGCTATCACTCTATCGTGCATTGCGCAGTTTAAATCCATCGCCTTATATGTTTTATTACGACATGGATGATCATCATGTGGTTGGCGCTTCCCCTGAAATTTTAGTGCGCTTAGAAGATGGTGTGGTGACATCGAGACCGATTGCAGGTACGCGTCCACGCGGCAAAACGCGTGAAGAGGACATCGCCTTAGCGACAGAATTGTTAGCCGACCCAAAAGAATGTGCAGAACATGTGCAACTGATGGATTTAGGCCGTAATGACGTGGGTCGCGTTGCGCAAACAGGCACGGTTAAAGTGACTGATAATATGATGATAGAACGTTACTCGCATGTGATGCACATTGTGAGTAATGTAGAAGGTCAACTGAAGCCGAATATGGATGCCATTGATGTATTAAAGGCGACTTTTCCAGCAGGGACAGTATCAGGGGCGCCTAAGGTAAGAGCGATGGAAATCATCGATGAGTTTGAGCCGACCAAGCGTGGTATTTATGCGGGCGCTGTTGGTTATTTAGGTTTTAATGGCGATATGGATGTCGCGATTGCGATTCGGACTGGCGTGATTAAAGATAATAAGCTGTATGTGCAAGCAGGTGCTGGAATTGTTGCTGATTCAATACCGCAAAGTGAATGGGAAGAAACGCAAAACAAGGCGAAAGCCGTGCTTCGAGCGGCTGAGCTGGTGCAAGCAGGCTTAGATAATCCGAGTTTAGATAATCAAAGTGAGGGAAGTTAACCATGTTATTAATGATTGATAATTACGACTCCTTTACTTATAACCTGGTGCAGTATTTTGGTGAACTCGGTCAAGATGTGCAGGTGTATCGTAATGACGAAATTGATTTGGAAAAAGTGGCTGAGCTGAATCCACGCCATATTGTGATTTCACCTGGCCCTTGTACACCCAATGAGGCAGGTATTTCAGTGCCGCTGATTCATGCTTTTGCAGGCAAAATTCCATTGTTGGGCGTGTGTTTAGGTCACCAAAGCATAGGCCAAGCATTTGGTGGCAAGATTATCAAAGCCAAAACCTTGATGCATGGTAAAACGTCATTGATTCATCATACCAATCAAGGCGTGTTTAAAGGCTTGGCTAATCCTTATACCGCTACGCGCTATCATTCATTGGTGATTGAAAAAGAAAGTCTGCCTGATTGTTTGGAGATTACGGCATGGACCGAAGATGGTGAGATTATGGGTGTACGTCATAAAACTCTAGCAGTTGAAGGTGTGCAGTTTCATCCAGAGTCGGTGCTAACAGAATATGGACATGAATTGCTGGACAACTTTATTAAAGCGTATTGATTATGTTTAAAGAGGTCTTAAATCAATTATTAGCAGGAAAAGATTTATCGCATGGCCAAATGTTGGAAGTGATGCAACAAGTGATGGGCGGTGAATTAAATGAAGCACAAATCGCCGCATTTTTAATCGCATTGCGTGTCAAAGGAGAAACAGTTGATGAAATCGCGGCTGCCGCGACAGTCATGCGACAATTGTCGACAAAAGTAAACGTCAAAAATACCGCGTATTTAGTTGATACCTGTGGTACTGGCGGCGATGGTATTCAAACATTTAATGTATCGACTGTTTCTGCCTTTGTCGCGGCTGCAGCTGGCGCTAAAGTCGCCAAGCATGGCGGTCGCTCGGTATCATCGACGTGTGGCAGCGCTGATGTATTAGAGGCGCTTGGAGTCAATGTTAATAAAACCGCAGATGAAGTGGCGGCTAGTGTTGATGAAATTGGCATTGGTTTTATGTTCGCGCCCAATCATCACAGTGCCATGAAATATGCGGCGCCTGTGCGTAAAGCTTTGGGAGTACGTACCATTTTCAATCTGCTTGGGCCGCTCACTAACCCAGCTTCAGCGCGCCGTCAGGTCATGGGTGTTTTTGATCAGGCATTGACAGGCAAACTAGCACAGGTGCTACAAAAACTAGGCAGTGAGCATGTATTGGTTGTGCATGGTGCAGATGGCATGGATGAAATCTCGTTTACGGGCGATACCTATGTTGCTGAGTTAAAGGATGGAAAAGTTGTTGAATATAGGGTGAATCCAACCCAGTTTGGTTTAAGTGTACATGCATTGAAAGATATTCAAATTCAGAACGCGGCAGAGTCAAAAGCCATGATTATGGACGTACTAACAGGTAAAAAAGGTGCAGCACGGGATATTGTATTAATGAATGCAGGTGCGGCAATTTATACAGCGGGTATTGCGACCAGCTTAGAAACAGGCATCCAAACAGCAGCGAAGATGATTGATGCAGGTAAGGCGCTAGCCACATTAGAGGCCTTGCAAGCTAGATGAAAAAAAGCCTGATATTCATGCTGTTTGTATTGACGGCTGCTTGCTCGCAAACTGAGCAATCTTCATTCACGTCAGTAGAATCGTTAACGCAAAGTGTGGAGCGCTTGAACGATGCGCAGTATGAAACGCGATTTCCATCAGCTAAGGAGCTATTTGCTCAAAAAGCCAATGATGCTATGGTCGATGGCTCTGGACGTGTGGTGCGCTTATTGGCGGATGATAATAAAGGTTCTCGTCACCAACGTTTTTTAGTCGAAATTGATGGTGGGCAGACGTTATTATTTGCGCATAATATTGATTTGGCGCTGCGGATTGATACACTAAAAGTAGGCGATAAGGTTGAATTTAGAGGTGAATATAGTTATAACCCTAAAGGCGGCATTGTTCACTGGACACATTTGGACCCAAGAAACCATCATGAAGCAGGTTGGATTAAACACAACGGCATTACCTATCAATAAGATTTATTTAATTAATAAAGTACAACGAAATGTCAGATATCTTAAATAAAATATTAGCCACTAAGCGGGATGAAGTTGCTAAGGCAAGTGCAATTAAGTCTTTAAAAGAGATTCACGAAGAAGCGTTGGCACAGCCAGAGCCACGAGATTTTGTAGGTAATTTAGCGAAAAAAGACGAAGCCAATTTGCCTGCCGTCATTGCCGAAATTAAAAAAGCCAGTCCATCTAAAGGTGTGATTCGTGAGGATTTTAACCCTGCTGAAATTGCCAAAAGTTATGAAGCAGCGGGGGCAGCATGTTTATCTGTGCTGACTGATGAGCAATATTTTCAAGGTTCAGCTGACTATTTAAAGCAAGCGCGTGCCGCATGTGGTTTGCCCGTGTTGCGCAAAGATTTTATGATTGATCCTTATCAAGTAGTAGAAGCGCGTGCGATGGGGGCTGATTGTATTTTGCTAATTGTCGCGGCGCTCGAGTTAAAACAAATGCAATTGCTAGAAGAAGTGTCGCATGAGCTGGGCATGGCAGTTCTTGTCGAAGTACACGATGCAGATGAATTGCAACTTGCGCTACAGTTGGAAACGCCTTTGGTGGGGATTAATAACCGTAACTTGCGCACTTTTGATGTGACGCTACAAACAACGTTGGACTTATTGCAAAAGCTACCAGATGACCGTTTTGTCATTACGGAATCAGGCATTTTTACACCAGAAGATGTTGCGTTGATGCGAGAGAATCACGTGAATGGCTTTTTGGTTGGTGAGGCGTTTATGCGGCAACCTGACCCAGGGGCAGAGTTCCGTAAGGTATTTGGCTAATTTTTGCAAAACAAACACAGCGCGGTGTTGTCAGGATTTGCCGTACTAACTGTACTGTCTGCATCCTGCCGCCTTGCGCTGAATTCGCCTTGCAAAAATTAAAGAGTAAGATGTATTAACAGAGATTTTCGAGTGAAAGCGCTTGATTGAATAAGGATTTTTATGGCTAACCAATTTCTTGCAAACCGTCCACGCCGCATGCGTAAGGATGAATTTTCACGTCGGTTGATGCGCGAAAATGTGCTTACGACAAACGACCTTATTTATCCTGTTTTTGTATTAGAAGGTGAAAATCGCACTGAAGAAGTTGTTTCTATGCCAGGTGTGCAACGTCAAAGCATTGATATATTACTGAAAACCGCAGCAGAATGTGTAGAGCTTGGTATTCCCGCATTGGCAATCTTTCCTGTGGTGCCAGAAGAGCATAAAAGCTTGACTGCCAAAGAGGCTTATAACAATAATGGCTTAGTGCCAAGAACGGTCAAAGTGTTAAAAGAAGCATTTCCCGATTTGGGTGTGATTACCGATGTCGCGTTAGATCCTTATACCACGCATGGTCAAGATGGCATTATTGACGATAATGGCTACGTGCTAAATGATGAAACAGTGGAAGTGCTAGTGAAACAAGCGCTGTGTCATGCTAAAGCTGACGCAGACGTAGTGGCGCCATCTGACATGATGGATGGGCGAGTTGGCGCGATTCGGGATGCTTTAGAAGAGGATGACTACATTTACACTCGGATTTTGGCTTATTCTGCCAAGTATGCATCTGCTTTTTATGGCCCATTCCGCGATGCAGTTGGTTCATCAGCCAACTTAGGTAAAGGCAATAAATATAACTATCAGATGGATCCTGCTAATTCAGATGAGGCCATTAAAGAAGTCGCTTTGGATATTGAAGAAGGTGCAGATATGGTCATGGTTAAACCAGGTATGC
>JBFJJY010000105.1:0-6074 GCA_041612055.1 Methylophilaceae bacterium
CAGGCGGTGGCTGTTCAAATGGCGCTGGTACAGCTCCAGCCAAGGACAGATCATGGAATACTTATGAAGCGAATTTTGGTCTTTCATACAGCTATTTCAGCGCGCAAGTTTCTACAACATTAGGCAACTGGTTTGGCGTTGATAAAGATACTGGTTACGACGATGACTCTAAATTCACCACTTATGTTGAGTTGAATGCTGAATACCCATTTGGTAACGGCTGGGCTTTAATTGGTCACGTAGGTCACTTAAACGTTGGTGCAGAGATTGATCCAAGAAATGGAGCTTATCTACAAGCTGGTGGCTACAACGGTAAAAGAAGTCTTGACTACACCGATTACAAAGTTGCTGTTTCAAAATCATTCTCTCTAGCTGGTTCTGAGGGTTGGGCTGCTGAAGTTGCTTATGTTGGTGCAAACGATTCAGGCTACTGGCAAGATGATGGTTGGGGTGGTTCTAGCTTCAACGGCCGTACGGAAACAGCGGACTTAACTGATGCTCGCTTCACATTCACAGTAAGCCGTGCATTCTAAGATTTAAACCAATTGAAAGCCGGTAGCGTGTTACAGCATTACCGGCTTGCTTTTAATCAATTTCCTTCAGGGGGTAAAAATGAAATTTATATCCGCAATAATCAAGCCATTCAAGCTTGATGAGGTGCGTGAATCGTTGTCTGCCATTGGCGTTCAAGGAATCACAGTCACAGAAGTAAAAGGCTTTGGCCGTCAAAAAGGCCATACAGAACTTTATCGTGGTGCAGAGTATGTGGTTGACTTCTTACCTAAAGTTAAAATCGAAATCGCTATTTCTGATGAGATTTTAGATCAAGTGGTTGATGCGATTGAAAAAGCCGCTGCTACTGGCAAGATTGGTGACGGCAAAATTTTCGTCTTTAATTTAGAGCAAGTTTACCGTATCCGTACTGGTGAAACTGGCGCTGAAGCACTATAAGGGGTAATCCAATGAAAAAATTATTATCGATATTATCACTTGTTGCCTTTATGGGTGCAGGTGCAATTGCAACAAGTAGCATTAGCTATGCAGAAGATGATATGGCTGAAGCAGCTGAAGCAATGACCGAAATGGTTGAGACGGTAGAAGCAACCATGGAAGAAGCTGCACCAGTTGAAGCCGTTGCAGAAGAAGAAGTTGCTGCTGAAGAAGCACCAGCGGCTGAAGCAGAAGAAGTTGCTCCAACTGTAGATAAAGGTGACACTGCTTGGATGATGGTGGCAACGTTATTAGTGATTCTAATGACTGTTCCAGGTTTGGCGTTGTTCTACGGTGGTTTAGTTCGTAGCAAAAACATGCTCTCTATCTTAATGCAAGTTTTGGTTGTTTTCTCACTGATTTCAGTGGCGTGGGCAGTCTATGGTTATAGCTTGGCATTTGGTAGTGGTGAAGGGCTAATTGTTGGTGATTTTGGTAAAGTCTTCTTATCAGGCGTTACTATGGATTCACTTGCTGCAACTTTCACTGATGGTGTGATGATTCCAGAAATGATTTTCATTGCTTTCCAATGTACATTTGCTGGTATTACTTGTGCGCTGATTGTTGGTTCATTTGCAGAGCGCGCTAAATTCAGTGCAGTGTTATTGTTCTCTTTACTTTGGTTCACATTTAGCTACATCCCAATTGCACATATGGTTTGGGGTACTGGTGGTTACTTGCTTGATGCTGGTGCTCTAGACTTTGCTGGTGGTACTGTCGTGCATATCAATGCTGCGGTGGCTGGTTTAGTTGGTGCTTACATGGTAGGCAAACGTATCGGTTACGGTAAAGAAGCTTTCCCTCCACACTCATTAACCATGACAATGATTGGTGCTTCATTACTATGGGTAGGTTGGTTCGGCTTTAATGCTGGTTCTAACTTAGAAGCAACTGGTGGTGCTGGTTTAGCGTTTATCAACACATTAGTAGCGACTGCTGCTGCAGTATTAGCATGGTCACTTGGTGAAGCAGTTACAAGAGGCAAAGCTTCTATGCTTGGCGCTGCATCTGGTGCGGTAGCTGGTTTAGTTGCTATTACACCAGCTTGTGGTTCAGTTGGTCCAATGGGTGCAATCATCATTGGTTTAGCTGGTGGCTTCCTATGCTTATGGGGTGTAACTGGCCTGAAGAAAATGCTAGGCGCAGACGACTCATTAGATGTGTTTGGTGTTCACGGTGTTGGTGGTATTGTCGGTGCGCTATTGACTGGCGTATTTACAGCACCTAGCCTTGGCGGCACAGGTGGCGATGACTTCTCAATCGCTTCTCAAGTGTTAATTCAAGGTGAAGGCGTATTGATTACGATTGTTTGGTCAGGTGTTGTTGCATACATCTGCTACAAAATCGTTGATATGGTAATTGGCTTACGCGTCAGTGAAGATGCTGAACGTGAAGGTCTTGACACTGCATCACATGGCGAGCGTGCTTATACAATGTAATCAAGTATTAGTCATGCTTTAGCAAAATAAAATGGCTCGCAATGCGAGCCATTTTATTGCCTGAAACTTTGTGCTAGTAGTCATCTAGCACATTGTCATAACAAGAGAACACTATAGATCAAACCTAAAGTTGGTCGAAGTTAGGACTGATTCGGTAAGAATCTAGCGATTAACTGGTTTGGATTCCAAATTGATTAAAATCTCTTACCAACTTTGTAACCAGTTCATTAAATTTGTGCTTCTTAACGGTCACTACATAAAAATTCTCAAAAATGTTAGGCAACGTGGTGTACGCCGTTAAATTGCCACTTGAGATTTCATCTTTGACAACCACACTTGGCATCACTGCCAATGCTTTTGTATCGCGTGTAAGCAGCCTCAACATTGCCATATCATCCGCCTCACCAAATATATTGGGCTGAAATTGATATTGTGCACAAAGTCCATCAAATGCAGCTCTAATTGGACTGCCAGACAGAGGCAATATCCAGTCAACCTTGCTATATTGCTCGTTAAAGTGATTACCTAAATTCAACCCTGGATGCCCAATAACGCAAATGGGTTGTTTCGTTAATAATTGACACTGCCATGATTGTTTAGATGTGCCTCTTACCTCGATGTTAGTTAGGATCAAATCGAGCTCATAGTTTGAGAGATCGTTTAATAAATTGGTTTGGTCTTTTGCAAAAATCATTAATTTGATTTTAGGATTATTCATCAAAGGGGTAACAAAAGCCTCAACAAAATTACGTGACATCGTTGATAACATGCCAATTCTAATTGTTTGATCTTCTGTTTGATGCCCTTTTGTAAGTATAGCCTCCAGCTCATTACCTAAATTGAAGATAGATTCCGCGTATGAAAAAGTCACTTTGCCTACATCAGTTAGGACTAATTTGCGCTTCTCTCTGGTGAAGAGCTGATTACCGATACTGTCTTCTAATAGCTTAATTTGTGCGGATAAAGCCGATTGTGAAACATGCAACATTTCAGCTGTTTTAGTGAGATTACCTATCTTGGCTACATGCCAAAAATAGTTTAAATGATGATAATTGAGTTTAGACATAGTTCTATAAATGTGAACAATTCGTTCTTAACAATATATTTTACTTAATAAGTTCAATAAAGCAAAATACTTTCATCTTAATAAGGATTGAATTTATGAGCCAGATTATCAACATGTTAATGATCAACTTCGCACTACTCACCCCACTTTTCTCATTACTCTTTTCTACGACAAACCGAAGATGGGAAATAGCCTATGTCGCTCGCTTAATCGGGTTGCTGTCAGCATTGGCAATTTGGATATGTACACTGCTGAGCGTCGATATTAATCATACCTTTCCACTGCTTCATTTTACTGGCTTAACCAGTACAGTGCTGCTATTGGTGCATTTGATTGGTTTTGTAGTCCTTAATTATGCGCGTAGAAATTTTGAGCTAGACCCTGATAACCAACGCTTTTTACAATGGTTTTTAATTACGCTTTTTTCTGTCATGGTGACCGTTGTCAGTAACCATTTGTTATTACTTTGGTTAGGCTGGGTTAGCATCAGTATTAGTCTGCATCAATTACTGATGTTTTATCCGCAACGTTATCGCGCTGCATTGGCTGCACACAAAAAGTTTATCTTTGCTAGAACGGCAGAAATATTATTAGGCATCGCCTTTTTAATGATTTATGCAGAACACGGCACAGGCTTTATTGATGATATCTTTGCCCAATACCCCTTACAAAGTCTAAGTATTAATCTACACATTGCCGCCATTTTAATTGCCAACGTAGTGTTAATAAAATGTGCACAACTGCCACTACATGGTTGGTTAATACAAGTGGTTGAATCGCCTACTCCCGTCTCTGCTTTGTTACATGCCGGTATCATCAATATGGGAGGCATGCTGCTTTTAACCTTTGCGCCATTATTTTCTCAATCTCTGCCTGCGCAGGCGTTAATTCTGCTCGTTGCCGCTACTTCAGCAATCATGGCGGCCTTAGTGATGATGACGATTACCAGCGTCAAGGTCAGACTGGCATGGTCCACCATCGCACAGATGGGGCTGATGCTGGTTGAATGTGCGTTAGGCTTGTATACCCTTGCTTTACTTCATTTACTGGCGCACTCTGTTTATAAAGCACATGCATTTCTCACCGCTGGCGAAGCTGTGAATCATCATGTGTTACAAGAGAATCTACAAGTATCCAAGACTAAGGCGGACTGGGTAATTGCGCTAATCGTTATTGTTAGCGCCTTGTTTAGCGGTCTTTATTTTGGATGGGTTACTGCACCATACAGTCCTTGGATTATCCTTGCGGGTAGCGCGCTTGTATTATTAGCAAATAGAAACATCCTATCCACACCGCTCAGGGCAATCGCACCAATTGTTGTACTGGTCATGGTATATCTCGCGCTTAAAGGTGGTATTGCAACACTATTACCTAACATTCAACACGATAATCACTGGTATACGGATTTATTTGTCAGTCTTTTATTTATGGCCTTGTTTGCTGCTTATTTTGCTTTATTTGAAATACAGCACCAAGCACTTCGTCAACGTTTGTTACCACTATTAAACGCTGGATTTTATCTAGATGAGTGGTCAACCAGAATCACCTTAAGAATATGGCCGATTAGCCTACCGAAAAAACAAGCTAAATTTAAATTACAACAGGAATTTAAAAATGAAATCATCAAGCAATCTTAAACAATCACTAGGGTTCGACCCTTCAAATGCAGTTGAATTGGCAGCAGAATATATTGCGCCAACTTGGCCGCTAGATCAATCAATTGCTGTCAATCCATGGTGGAAATTAAGGCACATGGATATGAAAGACGCGTCAGCAAAGCTGAAATTCTTAGGCAACATTAACATGTTAATGCCAAAGGATTATTACAAATCATTATGGTTAACTGAAGTGACTGAACAGCATTTAATTGACGCTAAAAAACAACTCAATGTGACAGCGAATACTACTGATTTAGTCAATTATCTAGATAGTGGCGACTCAAATAAACAGTGGGTGCATATCAGTGACTTTCTTGACAATCAAGAATCGCATCAGTACAAAATCTCATGGCGAGAAGAGGTATTACAACAAATTAGCAACTTCTGCGCCTTTCACTTGCAGCACAATCATCGCGTTGATCAGACGCCTGCCAGCGATAACGCCTTTTATAAAGCCTGGCGTGCTTCTGCTATTGCTGACAAAGGCATGCAGATTCTTACTGGTGAAAATCATTTAAATGCGCTTTTTGCAAGCCTGCCTGAAAATGTAGATGACCTAGTCGCAAAACATTTATATGATCTGACTGACAACAATATAGATGAATCCGCCTGGGAGGATTATGTTTATGCTTTGGTATTAGACATCAATGGCTGGGCTTCATGGTTAGCTTATGATGAATGGCAAGCAGATTTGTATGAAAGACCGCACCAACATCTGCTGAAACAATTGATTGCCATCAGAATGGCATGGGATTGGGTACTTTGGCAAAACACCCGTTTAACAAACAAGCATCTATTTGCAAAATTAAGTTATACCTTTAAACAACAACTGGGGTATTCATCACGTGCGCAATCAGCATGCTATCAAGACAACCGTTGGTTATGGGTATGGCATAAAGCGACTGAGATTAAATTGCAAGA
>JBFJJY010000106.1:0-6044 GCA_041612055.1 Methylophilaceae bacterium
ACAAGTAGTCTTATGTAAAAAAGAAGCCACTTTAAACAGTGGCTTTTTTTGTTTTTACTAATAAACTTAATTTTACATAATATACATTATGCGAAGTAAATAATGTAAGTAACAAGCAATAGCAAACCACTCCTCCAGCTATTGAATAACAAAAAAGCCGTCCTAGACGGCTTTATGTTTACTTACTAAGTTCTATCGGTTATTGAAAAAAGCAATTTCTGAAACATGGTCGTTCACATATGTGATTTCAACTTCTTTGTAAGTATGTGTTGGATCATAGTTGACGATATTATAGTAGTACCACATTTCAACTTTTACTGGTTTCTTTTTATTGTCATCAAGACTCTTACCTGTCACTTTTTCCGCATTGCTAGGTTTAACGGCAACTTGTGTTTTAGCAGGTTTGCCCAATTTTTCCATGATTACTTTTTTAGATTTACCACTAAAGTTGTTTAAAAATTCGTTTTCAGTAAAGGTTTTATCTTTTGCGCTTGCTAGACCAACAAAAGCGAATGCGGCAATGGTAAGGCTAAGGGTGATGTTTTTAAATGCGTTAAAAGTCATTATATTTTCCTAAATTGTTAGCTGTTAAACGGTTTGACTGCAATTTCGTTGACATGGAGCTAAATATCAAAATTCATTCCATCATAGCCAACAGAAACGTTTTTTGGCAGCTTTTTGGTTAAGGCTGTGTATTCTAATTCATGTGTCATATGAATCAAAACACTTTGTTTAGCTCGTATCTGACCAATGTAATCTAAACTTTGTTCAATATTGATATGAGTTGGATGTTCTTTGACTCGCAAGCAGTCGATTAATAGCAGGTCTAAACCTTCAAGTAATGCCATTGAAGTATCTGGGATGGCCGATACATCTGTCATGTAAGCAATATTGCCTATGCGATAACCCAAGATTTGGATTCGACCATGCATAATTGGAATCGGCGTTATTGTTGTACCAAATAAATCAAACGGTGCATTTACATTGACCTCATTAATACTAAGAACTGGTAAATCCCAGAAGTCACATGGCTCTCTTAAGGTATAGCCAAATTTAGTTTTGATGTGTTCAGCGGCTTCTTTATAGGTGTATAAAGGAATCTGTTTACGATTTAATTGGCAAAAGCCGCGCAAATCATCAATGCCGTGCAAATGGTCAGCATGTGTGTGGGTGTAAAGCACAGCGTCGATATTTGTCACGCCTTCTCTTAATGCTTGCAGACGTAAATCAGGGCCAGTATCAATCAGGATAGTTTCACCTGAATCTAATCTGATGATACTAGAGCAGCGCGTTCTCTTGTTGCGCGGATTATCCGAGGTACACGTATCACATTGACACCCAATCGCAGGTGTTCCCGCGCTGGAACCTGAGCCAAGGATTGTTAATTGCATACTGTCTCTTGATTGTTTGCAGCTTGGCTAAATAGCTTGAAAAAGTTAGCTGTGGTGGCTTCTGCGACTTCTTCTATGGAGATTCCCCTCAGATTAGCGATCTCTTGCGCTACATATTTAACGTAAGCAGGCTGATTGGTTTTTCCACGAAATGGAACGGGTGCTAAATAGGGTGAATCAGTTTCAACGAGTATTCGGTCTAGCGGAATTTGCTTTGCTACATCTTTTAACTCTGTTGCATTTTTAAACGTCACAATGCCAGAAAAGGAAATATAGAAGCCCATCTCAATGGCAGCCAAAGCCATTTCTAAGCTTTCAGTAAAGCAGTGTAATACGCCGCCAGCGCGTTGTATGCCCTCTTCCCGCATAATGCGCAAAGTGTCATCTACTGCATTTCTTGTATGAATAATCAATGGTTTATCTGCAATAATAGCTGCACGTATATGAGTGCGAAAACGTTCGCGCTGCCACTCCAAGTCACCCTTCAAACGAAAATAGTCTAAACCCGTTTCACCAATTGCAACTACTTTGGGATGGTTAGCTAATGTTACCAACTGATCAACTGTAGGTTCTTGTATGTTTTCATAATCTGGGTGGACGCCAACAGAAGCATAGAAATTCTCATATTGTTCTGCAAGTTGCAGCACTTCAGGAAATCGATCTAATGTCACTGAAACACAGAGCGCATGCCCGATGTTTTCATCCTGCATTGATTGTCTAACCGATTGAATATTTTGAGCTAATTCTGGGAAATTGAGATGGCAATGTGAATCGATAAGCATAGGCATTACATTGTATTAGTGGAACGTGAAGATTTTAAGGCGCTACCTAATAAAGTTTCGATTTTATTCTTAACTTCACCACTATCTTTCTCGCTAAACTGCACGCCCACCCCTTGTGGCCGACCGCCGTGTGCAACAGGTGAAATCCAAACGACTTTACCAACAATCTTGAGCCTTGTCGGATCATCTAACAAGCTCAACAACATGAAAACTTCATCGCCCATTTGAAAAGGTTTGCTGGTTGGGATAAACAAGCCGCCGCCTTTAATATAAGGCATGTAAGCGGTAAATAGCGCAACTTTTTCTTTAATGGCTAGTGAAAGTACGCCAGGTTTGTTTGCAATTAATTGTTCTGTACCAGGATCTAAGCTCAATTAAATACTCTTTTCATTTGATTTTCTAACTTAACCATTGAATACATGGGTATATTGTAATAATAAGTTTTCTAATTGCATTTCATTACTTAATGGGTGATTCGCCGCTTTTTTTGCTTCTGTCAAACTACGCTGAAACTGTAATAGAACGCTTAAGTTTACGCTTTTACACAAGGCTTGCAAAGCCTGTATTTGTTGTGAATGGTAATGTGAGCTTTGGGTTAATCGATAGCTCAGCAAATCAAAAACCCATTTTTGAATGATATCAATTGCACGTTCCATACCGGCTGTTAGGAATAAAGGCGCTGATACAAAAGGATCTAACCGACCACCTTTTGATAATTGTTGAATCAGTTGTTCATTTGCGGCAAGGTGATCTTGCATCTGCAGTGCGGCCAGTGGCGCACCACCTGCATATTCTAATAAAGCTTCTGGCTGATGCACACCTTGCGCCATAAGCCAATCTGTCGCATCAACTTTACTTGGAATGGAAAAATCGATAACTTGGCAGCGGCTAATAATGGTGGGCAGTAATCGTTGCGGCTGACTGGCTACCAATAAAAACAAGGTGTTGGCAGGTGGCTCTTCTAACATTTTCAACAATGCGTTAGCTGAGGCTAGGTTTAGTGCTTCTGCGGGTGAAATTAAAATAATTCGCTGTCCATGCACCTGATGGCTGGAAAGGCTTAAGAAATCGTATAGCTTTCGAATTTGTGCAACTGAAATTTGTGTCTTTTTATTGATTTTTTTCTTAGAGGCACTTTCTTCCACTTCATCTTCTGGCGTGATGAACTTAAAGTCTGGGTGATTTCCTTCTTTTAACCACAAGCAACTAGGGCAAGCCCCGCAAGCTCCCTCTAAACTGACCTGTGAACACAGCAAGGTATGCGCTAAATGCAAGGCAAAATCATCTTTACCAATACCTGCTCTGCCACGCAATAAAGTAGCATGAGGTAGCGTATTTTTACGCTGTATGATATTACGCCATTGTGATTGTTGCCACGAATAGATCATATTTAAATCAATTAGTTGAGAAGAACTGTTGAATGGTTACTTTAACTTCTTCTTTTACTGCTTCTAGTGGCTGATTCCCGTTAATGATACGAAAACGAGCTGGATCTTGTTTGGCTCTTGCTAAGTAGGCATTACGTAGGTTGTCAAAAAACTCTGCACCTTCGCGTTCGAACTTATCAGGCGTTCTTGCCAATGACAATCGCTTAAGGCTGATTTCTACAGGCACATCAAACAGTAGCGTCATATCTGGTTGTAAATCACCTTGCACCCACGTTTCTAATAGCTTGATTTTTTCTACGGGGACTGCCTTTGCGCCAGATTGATAGGCATATGTTGCATCAGTAAATCGATCAGAAATGACACAATCACCTCGAGCAATAGCTGGCGCAATCACTTGTTCGATATGCTCTTTGCGTGCAGCAAACATTAATAACGTTTCCGTTTCAGCATGCATGGCTTGATGTAATAATATGGCTCTTAATTGCTCTGCTAGCAGCGTTCCGCCTGGCTCTCTGGTGCTAACAACTGTTTGACCAAGTGCTTGAATTTGATGGATGATATCTGGAATATGCGTACTTTTTCCTGCGCCATCCATCCCTTCTAATGTTATAAACTTGCCTGCTTTTACCATCAACTAACCACTTGTTTTCATCGTTTAAGTTGATATTTTGCCACAGCGCGATTGTGCTGCGTTAATGAATTAGAAAATTCGTGACTACCATCGCCCTTGCCAACAAAATAAAGAGCTTTGGTTTTTGCTGGATGCATTGCTGCCTCAATGGCGGCTAGGCTAGGCATTGCAATAGGTGTCGGAGGTAACCCAGCTCTTGTGTAGGTGTTATATTGTGTATCTGCACGTAAATCTTTACGGCGAATATTACCGTCAAATGCATCACCCATACCATAAATTACTGTAGGATCGGTTTGCAGCAACATTCCCATCCTTAGACGATTCACAAAAACACCTGCAATCATTGGGCGCTCAGCCGCTTTGCCCGTTTCTTTTTCAATAATTGATGCCATGATCAGTGCTTGATAGCTGTTTTGATAAGGCAGATTGGCCTCCCTATTTTGCCATGCAGTTTCTAATTTTTTCATCATTGCATTGTGAGCATTTTTTAAGATCACAATATCTTTTGTACCCTTATTAAAGTTGTAGGTATCAGGGAAAAATAAACCTTCTGGATGCGTTTGTTTGGCGCCAATCATCGCCATGACCTCTGCATCTGAGACATTTTTAATTGTATTTTCAATGTCAGGATTGTTTTGCAATTTCTGGCGCATGTCTTTAAAGGTTTTACCTTCAATAAAAATAATTTGACCTTGTGTTGTTTTGCCTTGATTTAATGCAAGTAAAACATCAAATGGCGTTACATGCTGCTCGAAAGTGTATTCTCCTGCTTGTAACTTCGATTCTTTATTTAAACTACGTGCCAGTAAGACAAAAGCAAGTGCCTCTTTAATAACCCCTTGAGCAACCAATTGATTCGCGATACTAGATAAACCACTGTTCGGCTTAATCATCACTGTTTGTGCAGGATTGTCCAACTGAAGAGGTGTTTTTGAATAATGATCTAACCAGATTAAAAAAGATAACAAAAACAATACGCCTGCAGCCAGCGTGATAAGAATGAATCGTTTCATGGATGTAGTGCTTTACGAAAGTTGGCAGCAAGGTCTTGTTTAGGCCATTTTTGATTTGCTAATTGGCGGACTTGCCATACGCCGAATAAGCTATTGCAAATAATCACTTCATCTGCTGATAACAGCTTATTTAAATCAATTTTCTCTATTGCAGTTTTAAGATGTAAAGTATGTGCGCGTGCCATAATTTGTTTACGCGTAATCCCAGCTACGCCACATTGGGTTAAATCAGGCGTCATTAATACATCGCCATAACGGGCAAAAATATTGGCCGCTGTGCACTCAATCACATTGCCGGCAATGTCTAGCATGAGCCCTTCTGCTATTGCTGGATCATGCCACTCCATACGTGCCATGACATTTTCTAATCGATTTAAATGTTTAATACCCGCAAGCTTAGGTTGATGACCAACACGCATCTCACATAAATGTAATTTAATACCCTCAGAAAAATACTCCTGAGGATAGTTTGGCATGCTCGATTTAATCATGACCCGCATGGGGTTGGTGATAGCAGGCGGTTTGTATCCGCGTGCGCCCTCCCCGCGTGTGATGATGATTTTTGCAACAGCAACAAGCTCTTCGATTGAAAAGAGTTGTTCAAAATCACTAATCATTACATCCGCACTGGGACAAACGATACCAATTGCACTACAGTCTTTGACCAGCGTCTGATAGTGGGATGGCCAATGCTCAGGTATGCCTTGAACGACTTTAATAGTTCTAAATACGCCATCGCCATAGGAGAACCCTCTATCTAGTACAGAAATTGCACCACTAAAGCTACCGTTGATAAGGGTTGTATCGCTCATTTGCATAGTCGACATTAAACCATAGCA
>JBFJJY010000107.1:0-6034 GCA_041612055.1 Methylophilaceae bacterium
ACTTCACCAATAATATTCATGACTTTTGCCACGTTTGGTTTAGGGCGGCGTTTATCAATAATCGCCAAGTCTGCACCTAATTGTTTGGCTGCAGCGCGGGCACGAACGACACCGCCGATATCAGGTGACACTACAACTAAATCTTTATGTTGAAACTTTTTTAAGTCGTCCAACAATATGGATGTTGCATAGATATTATCGACAGGAATATCAAAGAAGCCTTGTATTTGATCGGAGTGCAAATCCATGGTCAGCAAGCGATTAACACCAACGCTGGTTAACATATTGGCGACTACTTTAGCGGTAATTGCAACCCGCGCTGAACGTGGACGTCTATCCTGTCTCGAATAGCCTAAATAAGGAATTGCGGCAGTAATGCGGCCAGCAGATGAGCGGCGTAAGGCGTCCACCATGACCATGACTTCCATTAGCGTGTCATTATTTGGATGGCTGGTGGATTGCAAAACGAACACATCACGACCACGCACATTTTCAAGGATTTCCAGCATGATTTCGCCATCTGAAAATCGCCCTACATCAGCACGTCCAAGTGGAATGCCAAGGTTTTGAGCAACCTCTTCTGCTAAGGCAGGGTTTGCATTCCCTGTGAATACCATCATGTTGCTCGTCGTTGCCACATGCATCCTTATTAAAATTGAAAAGCGTGTAAATCTAATGAATCTACACGCTTTTGACTGGTTTAATCTTGGCTGAGGAGGAAGGATTCGAACCTTCGCATGCAGGGATCAAAACCCTGAGCCTTAACCAACTTGGCGACTCCCCAAAAAACTTTTACATAGCTAATTCATACTACTTGCTAACTCATACAAAGGATGGTGATTTAACCCTTTTGCAACAAAGCCTAATAAACCAGCTGGTTTTTTTGCAAAAATTTCCTTTGCCTTTGCTAGTGAATCAACCGTTACAAAGACAGATGCACCTGATCCGCTCATGCGGGCTTGACCGTATTGATTAAGCCACTCTAGGGTAGATGCAACCGCTGTAAATTCTTCACAAACTACTTTTTCAAGGTCATTCCTAAACAAGTTAGAATTTGCACCGTTTGAAAAGTCCGCTATTTTCAATGGTTTCGTGTCTTTTGTCAATCCAGAATGTGTAAATATTTTGACAGTAGACACATGTATTTGTGGAGTTAAAACCACATAGTATGGAGTTGGTAATGATAAAGGCGTCAGGATTTCTCCAATTCCTTCTGCCCAAGCGCTTTGTCCAAAAATAAAAAATGGCACATCAGCGCCCAATGATAGGCCTATTTCCATCAGTCTTTGACGGGGAAAATGGATGCCCCATAGATCATTCAAAGCCAATAAGACAGTAGCCGCATCTGAGCTACCACCACCCAAGCCGCCACCCATTGGGATACGCTTTTCTAATTTAATCTCTACACCTTTTTTGCAGTTGGCTGCTTGTTGTAGGGCGCGTGCAGCACGTACACATAAATCTTCGTTTTCAGGAATGGCATCAATTGCTGTAATGCGTTTAACGATGCTGTTTTCAGTTGGTTTTAAAGAAACAGTATCGTAATAATCTAGCAATTGAAACGCGCTCTGCAATGTGTGATAGCCATCAGAACGTTGTCCTGTGATATGTAAAAACATATTCACTTTTGCTGGCGCTAAAAAATCTTGAAAATCAGACATAACTTACTGTGTTTGGAGATCAGACCATTTTTCAACGATGAGCTTAATGATTAATTCATCGGTTCTTAACACTATTTTTTTTGGCAAAAAATAACCTTCATTCATCTCGTAATCTTGATATTGAATGTCCCAACCATTTTGTTGTAGCGCATTAATTCTACCATTCTCATCCCAGGTCACATATTCAACCAAGCCTGTATTGCTAGGGCGGCCCAGTGCCCAATAACTTAAACCATCTAATGGCAGCTTAAAGCCTAATGTTTCGTCGGTCAGCGTTTCGGTGTCTGGTGCAGAAATGTGTTCATTTTTACTATTAGTGAGCACTACTTCTTCACTGGTTTTAATAATATTGGCAACTTTCCCACCTAATGGAGAGAACACATCAATGTTATCTTTTTCTAGAAAATGTTGCCAAGCAACTCTGCCAGAAAATCCTTTTGGATTGGTCATCACGCCTAAACGACCCGTTAATGAAAATTGCTCAATATGCTCAATTAACACCATGTGGTGGTCATGCAATATCGACGCCTCAACCGTGGTGTCAGTATTAGCTAGTTCTTGGGTTTTAAGTATAGAGCAACCGCTTAAATAGAATGCTAAAAAACATAAAGCAATTGTGCGCCAAATCGACATCTTCATATTGGGCGTTGATTATGACTTGAATTTTTTAGCAGTGCTGACTAAGACATTATTTTTTGGAAACTCTTTTAATGCATCGCTCCAAATTTTACTCGCTTCTTCTTGTAAGCCTTGTTTCCATAATACCTCGCCGAGATGAGCGGATATTTCAGGATCTTGCTGAATGCTGTGTGCTTTACGCAAGTGTTCAACGGCAGCGTCATAGTTGCCTAAACGATACTCTACCCAGCCTAAGCTGTCTAAAATGTAATGATCGTTTGGCGATAATTTAAGTGCAGTTTGGATTAATGTTTTGGCTTCATTTAAGTTAACGTTGCGATCTGCCATTGAGTAACCAAGGGCGTTGTAAGCTGCCGAAAAGTCTGGCTGCAATTGAATGACTTTTCGTAACTCTTTTTCCATTAACTCGAGTTTGCCAATGCGTTCTGCTGCCATTGCATAATCGTAAATCAGCTGTGGTGTATTGGGCACCGTATTAATGGTTTTTTCAATCAATGCAAACGCTTCTTGATGCCGACCTTCTTGCGCGAGTAAGCCTGCTTGAGCTTGCGCAATCGTAATTTGTTGCTCTGAAGTGAGTTCAGTTAATTTGTCTAACATGCTAATCGCGGCATCGCTACCATCCGTGCGCGCAATCAAGCTAGCTGCAGCTAACCTAGCATCTAGGTGATGAAGATTGTTTTTTGGCACTTGATAATACCACTCTAAAGCTTTTGTATTATTTTGGCTGCGTTCGGCGGTTAACCCAAGATAAATATAGATTTGTTCAGGATCTTTGAAGCCATTATCTAGCGCTTGTTGCAGGTATTTTTCTGCTAATTCAAACTCATTTGACTCTAATGAAAGTAGGCCAACGACCGCATTTGTATCAGCATTGTCTTGGTCGATTTCAGTTAATTTTATAAATTCTGGCTTGGCTTCTGGATAGCGCTTTAAACTAACAAGCAGTTTGGCAAAATCCATCCGCACATTATTAGCCGCTGGCTGCTTGTTTAAAAAGTTTTTATAGAACGCCACCGCTTTCTCTGGTGAATCTTTAGATAACAGTTGGCCTTGCATTTGTGCGGCCACTTCCCAATCTGGACGTAATTTACTAGCGAGCGCAATTTCAGTATTAGCGACATCCATCTCTTCGGCAAGCCAAGCTGCTCTTGCAATAGCAAAATGCGCCTCAGCTGATTTGGGGTATGGCGCTGCAAGGTCTTTGACTATTGCTAATGTTTCTTTTTTATCAGCTTGAGTGCCAAGCAAATCATTCAGATATAAAAAAGTCGTTGCACGCATATCTTCTTTAGCCAGTAGGTTTTTGATATGAGGCAGTGCGCTTTGAATATTGCCTGTAGAAATTAACATCTGACTAGAAGCTTGTTGCGCTTCTAAAGAAGCAGGGTCTAGCTCAGCCCACAAAATAGCGGCATCTAGGGCCAATTGCTGATGTCGAGCGTAAGCGGCTACTTTCGCAGCGCGTTCGGCCAAGCGTGGGTCACGGGTTTTTTTTGCTAAATCTAAAAATAACTGACTAGCCAATGGTAAATCACCTCGTTGGCCAGCAATTTCTCCAAGCAAATATTTATAGACAAACTCTGCATTAGCCGTTGTCATGGTTGGCTGAACATTATTGCTAGTGTCGGCTAAAGCATGGTTGATGCTGGCAACGCCTAAGCATACAATTAAAAGTAGTTTTTTCATGTTTGTCATTTTGTTAACATATTCAGCATATCGAGATAAAGTCTTGTTTAGTCCGTGACAGTTTGTACAAGTTCATCCATAATTAACGGTTGTTGAGTGATTGGCCTCAAAACGAGGCTCCCATTAATCGTACTATAGCTTTTTGCATGAAACTTATCCAGCGATTTACGCTCTGCAATTTTAGTCTCAATGCAATAAGCCATATATAAAGTGTAATTGATTAAATTTTTATGAATAATTTTACAGTTGAAGCAATTGAATTGACGCGACTTTATGGCGGCCGCGCAGCGGTGAGTGACGTTAGTTTTACCCTTGCCAAAGGTCAAGTATTGGGCTTTTTAGGCCCAAATGGCGCAGGCAAATCAACCACAATGAAGATGCTGACTGGCAATTTAGCGCCTAGTCTTGGTAGCGTGAAAATTTGTGGGATTGATATGATGGAGGATCCCAAAGAGGCGAAAAAGCTAATTGGCTACCTACCAGAAATGCGCCCGCTCTATAAAGAGTTTACGGTTGATGAATATTTGACTGTTGCTGCACGTTTGCACAATGTTGAACGTAAGCAAATTAAAAAAGCCGTTGAAATTGCAAAGGAACGTTGCGGCCTAGGTCATATGAGCAAGCGCTTGATTGAAAATTTATCGAACGGTTATCAACAGCGTGTCGGCATCGCTCAAGCGATTATTCATAACCCCATGGTGGTGATTTTAGACGAACCTACTGTGGGTTTGGATCCTGTACAAATTCGTGATATCCGTGCGTTGATTAAAGAAATTGGTCAAGAGCATAGCGTGATTGTGTCTACACATATCTTGCCAGAAGTTGAAATGGTTTGTGATCATGTACAAATTATTGATCAAGGCAAACTTGTCTTTAATGGTGATATCGATGTATTGAAGCGTCAACGGATGGGCAATAAACTATTGGTTGGTTTCAATAATAGACCTGAGCTTGCAGCAGTTGCTAAAATTAAAGGGATTGCTGAGGTTGAATTAGCTGAAAACAATATGATGCGTATTCGCATAGAAGACGGTGCGGAACCGCATGAAGCTATCGTGAAAGCAGCGGTTAAAAATGGTTGGGGTTTGTATCAAATTGCACCTGATCAAACAAGTTTAGAAGATGTATTTATTCAGCTGACTTATCAAGACGGTGCGCAAGAAAAAGCTGCTTAAGCGGTTGATATTATAGGATTTTAAAATGATCATTAGTATTGCAAGAAAAGAATTAAAGAGTATGTTTGCTTCGCCCATGGGCTGGATTATTTTGGCGTTGCTGATGTTCGCGTTCGGTACTTATTACCTCAACGGCGTCAATAATTACTTCGAGGTCATGTCTGGCGCTATTCGTCCTGCAGAACGTTATGGCGTCACCCAATTTGTTGGTCAGAATGTCTATGGTTTAGCTTCATTTATCATGTTGTTTGCGGTGCCATTGCTTTCTATGCGGCTCATTTCCGAGGAGCGTCGCAATCAAACCTTGCCATTTTTATTTAGTGCACCATTGTCCATCATTGAAATTGTCGTTGGGAAGTTTGTTGGCTTAATCACGTTTTTGAGCATCTTGATTATCTATATTGCTATCATGCTTTCTACATTGAATCTTTGGTCTGATATTGATTTTGGTTATATCATCGCAAACTCAATTGGGTTGTTTTTATTGCTAGCCAGCTTTTCTGCACTGGGCTTATATTTTTCAAGCTTGACATCACAACCAGTGGTAGCCGCCATTTTCAGCTTTATTGCACTATTTGTTTTGATGATCTTAGATCGATTTTTTGCGGGAGATCCAAGCAGTACCATGGCGCAGCTCTCCTTCATGAAACATTTCCAATCGTTTGCTGGTGGATTAATTGATACCGCAGATATTGTTTATTTCTTGTTGTTTATTCTTACTTTTTTAATTTTAACGATTCGTCGTCTAGACGCAGACCGTTTAAGAGGCTAATCAGGTTACAGTATGAAAATGAATCGAAGTTTGAAGCTCCAAATGTTGGCGCAAAGTTGGTTTTTTGTTATTTTATTTATCGCACTAGTGGTTATTCT
>JBFJJY010000108.1:0-6027 GCA_041612055.1 Methylophilaceae bacterium
CTTTTTTACGATCCAAACCACTATTATTGACAATCCAATTAAGCGCTGCTTTTTGGTCAGTTGGGTTAAGTGATTTTTGTTTATGAATAGCATCAAATAGTTTCTCGTGTAATTTCTCACTAACGCCCAAAGCCTCCATCGTGAAATAGGTTTGAGCCATTGGCGCCCAGCTCGGGTTAGGTAAACCAGGCATGCGTTTAAAATTAACATCAGCTGGCAGCTTTTTTAACCAAGCATTGAGTGGTTGTTCCATATGATAACAATGAGAACAGCCGTACCAAAAAATCTCCATTACTTCGATTTTATTTTTGTCTTCTGTTGGTAGCGTTTGCGCGACAGCGTCAAATTCTTGACCAATTTGCGGTGCAGCCAATAGAGGGCTATTAAGACTAAATGCACCTAAAAAGAGTGCAAATGTAAGTAACAGTTTTTTCATGCTTTATCCTAACTTTCTTAATTGAATGGATGGTTAGTTAATACAACGTATAACAGACACTAAAAGATGACGATTAATTCCTTTATCAATATGCTTACTCGGCATTAATTTCAGTTTGTACTTTGATGAGGTCTGCTTTAAAGTTATTAGCCAACAGTTCAGATCGAATTTTGTTAATAGCATCGATATTTTTTAATGGGCCAACACGAACGCGGTGCCAGGTGCCTTGTTCAGGAATGGTTGCGGTTTGTACAATCGCCTCAAAACCTTGTAATGCTAAATTTGCTTTTAAGTTATCTGCGTCTGACTCACTTTTAAATGATCCAACCTGTAAAAAGTAATTTTCAGTTTTAGTTGTAATGTCAGTTTGTGCGATTTCTTCCTCTGTCACCGTACTTTCTGTTTTAGGCAAGATGGTATAAAAATCAAACTTGTCCTCTGGCTCGGCTTGCTCTGACGTGGCTGTGTCTTCAGCGCCGTCTTCCTTTACACTTTCAGTAAGCGGTTCAATGGTGGTCGACTTGCCTTTATGATCACGGAACGGGCTGGTATCTCCCTGTATATACATCGTGAGACCCGCGGTTAGAATAACCCCGAGTAAAAAACCAATTAGAAAGCCAGACAAAAATGGATTGCCGCTATTGTCTTTTTTTGATCGTGGTTTGTAATCTCTACTCATTATCTTTAATCTTTATCCGTTAATCGATTTAGTTTTATATTGAATTTACATTTGATTGGGTGCGCTAACACCGAGTAAGTCCAACCCATTTTTTAGCACATGTCTTGTCGCGGTGATTAACGCCATCCGCGCCAGCTTAGTTGACGTATCATCGACCAAGAACTTAGTGTCATTGTAATAGCTATGCAACTCACTGGCACATTCTTTTAAATAATTGGCAATCATATGTGGCGCTAGCTCATCCGCAGCCTGCTGCACAATATCTGGGAATTCACTAAGCTTTTGCATTAATATGGTTTCACGCGATGAGGTGAGTGAGCTTAAATCAACAGATGCTAAGGTTGATTGTTCTCCTCCCCACTGTGCTAATACACTGCAAATACGGGCGTGAGCATATTGAATGTAATACACGGGGTTATCATTGGTTTGCGCACGTGCAAGATCAATATCAAACACCAATTGGGAGTCTGCGCGACGAGCAGCCAAGAAGTAACGCGTCGCATCACAGCCAACCTCTTCAATTAAGTCACGTAACGTCACATAACTACCAGCACGTTTCGAAAGCTTAACTTCCTCCCCGCCGCGCATCACGGTGACCATTTGATGCAACACGTAATCAGGCCAGCCTTTCGGAATACCAACATCCAACGCCTGCAACCCCGCTCTCACGCGCGTAATCGTACTATGATGATCAGCACCCTGTTCATTAATGACTTTGGTAAATCCACGTTTCCATTTTTCCAAATGGTAAGTCACATCAGGGACAAAGTAAGTATAACCACCCTCTTGTTTACGCATCACACGGTCTTTGTCATCACCGAAATCAGTGGTACGCAACCAAAGCGCGCCTTCTTCTTCATAGGTATGACCGCTTTTTATTAAAGCTTGTACTGTTTCTTCCACCTTGCCAGAGGCATATAGCGCACTTTCTAATGAAAACACATCAAATTGAATTTGAAAGGCACGTAGATCTAAATCTTGTTCATGGCGAAGGTAAGCGACACTAAAGTGACGAATAGATTCGAGATCGTTTAAATCACCGCTCGCAGTCACTTTAATATCATCAGCAACAATGGTTTCTTTCGCTAAATAAGCGGTTGCAATGTCGGCAATATATTCGCCGTGATAGCCATTCTCAGGGAAACTCGCATCATCTGGGGCAATGCCTTGTGCGCGCGCCAATACGGATTTCGTCAGGTTATCAATTTGCGCACCCGCATCGTTATAATAAAACTCACGTGTGACATTCCAACCATTGGCTGCTAACAAACGCGCTAAACAATCACCGACGGCAGCGCCGCGACCATGACCAACGTGCAATGGACCGGTTGGATTAGCCGAAACAAACTCTACCTGTACTTTTTCGTCTTTACCTGTTTGATGATGACCATATTGCTCAGCTGACGCTAAAATGGTTTTAACGACAGCATGCTTAGTGTTATCTGCTAAATAAAAATTAATAAAACCAGCGCCCGCCACTTCCACTTTTGCGATATTGTCGTTTGGTGGTAACGCTTGAATCAGTTGTTCTGCAATAGCGCGTGGGTTTTGACGCAACGGTTTCGCCAACATCATGGCAAGATTGCATGAAAAATCGCCATGTTCGGCAGATTTAGGACGCTCTAGCATGATGGTTAAACTAGCAGTATCCGCAACGACTGTGCTGGCCGCTTCTTGTAATAAGCTTGTGATGATGTCTTTCAAGGCTCGTGTCTTAAATATGTGAGTTGTATTGAATGTATTGCATTAAATCTTCTAAGCCAGTATTTTAACCTAATAAGCTATTACACTAAAATTATCTATAGACTTCCATTACCATGCCGATGCAAATCCTCAGAGTTGGACTTGATGTACCATTAAATCGATTATTTGATTATAACAATGATGGATTTAAAGCCAAGGTTGGTGCGCGTGTTGTTGTTTCCTTCGCAGGACGGAATTTGGTTGGCGTTATTGTGGAAATCGCAACCGAATCAGATGTGCCTCTAGAAAAATTAAAGGCAGTGCAGCATGTATTTGATGATGTGGTGTTTGATGCACAATTGTTTAAATTGCTGAAGTTTTGCGCCAATTATTACCATTATCCACTCGGACAAGCCATGATGGCTGCCTTGCCCTTACGTTTGCGTCAAATCAAACCTGCCGTAACTCGCAAAAGTTATGTCTATCAACTGAATCGTGTCATTGATTTAGCGGCTTTGCCAAAACGGCAAATGGTGTTGCAACGCATCGTACAAGCGTTACAAGAACATACCAGTTTGAGCGAAGCGCAACTGGCAGCAATTTCACCAAGCTGGCGCAAGGCGATTGCTATGTTAACCGAGATGAACTGCTTGCAACAAACGGCAGTTGTTGCGGTAAAAGCTGGCCTGCAATCACCTAATATCGAACCGATGCTCAATGAAGAGCAACAGCAAGTTATTCAAGCGGTATTAGCAGAAGCTAATCATTTCAAACCATGGTTGTTATATGGCATTACGGGCAGTGGTAAAACAGAAGTGTATATTCAGCTGCTGTTAACAGTATTGGCGCAGAACAATGCTCAAGCGTTAATTTTAGTACCAGAGATTAATTTAACACCACAATTGGAAGCACGTTTTAGAAGTCGCTTAAGCCAATATCCATTAGTCACTTTGCATAGCCATTTGACTGAAAGTGAGCGCTTGCAATCGTGGCAAGCAGCAAGCACAGGGGCAGCAAAAATTATCATAGGTACTCGTTTAAGCATATTTAGCGCCATGCAAAATTTGAAGTTAATTGTGATAGACGAAGAACATGATAGCTCTTACAAACAGCAAGATGGCATGCGTTATCACGCGAGAGATATTGCCATTATGCGGGCAAAGCAGCTCGATATTCCCATCGTCATGGGTAGCGCAACACCGTCATTAGAAACTTGGCATTTAGCGAAAAAACAACAATATGGGTTATTGCGATTAAGACAGCGAGCAGTCGAAACCGCTCAACTGCCCAGTATTCACTGCATTGATGTAGGCAAATCTCCCACAGAAAATGGATTGTCCCCTATTCTCATTAAAGCCATGCGTGAGCGATTAAAGCGTGGTGAGCAAAGTTTACTTTTTCTCAATCGCCGAGGTTATGCGCCTGTATTGCATTGCAATGCTTGCCAATGGATAGCGCCTTGCGTCCGCTGTTCTGCACGTTTAGTCGTGCACCTGGGACAGAGACAACTAAAATGTCACCATTGTGGCCATGAGCAAGCTATTCCACTGCAATGCCCTGATTGTGGTAACCCAGATTTAAGTCCGATTGGTCAAGCGACTCAGCGGTTACAGCAAACCTTAACCGAATTATTTCCAACGGCGAATATTGCCAGAGTCGATAGAGACAGTGTACGCAATAAAGATGCACTGACCGATTTGCTAAAAAAAGTGCAAGCCAAAGAAATCGATATTTTGGTTGGTACTCAAATGTTAGCAAAAGGACATGATTTTCCACATTTAACTTTGGTTGGTGTGATTGATACGGATACTGCATTATTTAGTCCAGATTTTCGCGCCAGTGAGCGACTTTTTTCACAGCTGATGCAAGTTTCTGGCAGAGCAGGTCGTGCAGAAAAAGCTGGCGAAGTCTTGATACAAACCACCTTCCCGCAACATGCTTTATTTGATGCGTTGCGCGCACAAGATTATGAAAAGTATGCAGATACTTTGCTGGATGAACGCAGTGTGATGCAGTTTCCACCAGTTACTTATTTTGCTTTGCTTAAAGCTGAAGCGAGTGCTTATCATCAAGTAGAAGCATTTTTAACTGAAGCGGTTACGTTGGCACAACAAATTCCCAATGATGTCATGATCTATGATCCACTGAGGCCCCAAATGGCACGATTGAACAATATGGAACGCGGTCAATTATTGCTGCAAGCCAATAGTCGCGCCACATTACATCAATTGTTAAATCAATGGATACCATTGTTACGTACACATCCGCTAGCTAATAAGGTGAGATGGGTACTAGATATTGATCCGATTGAGTTTTAATCAGATAAAAACTGCTAATAAACATCAAATGAGTGATGTTATTTTTCTAAAAAGCCAAGCATAAGCTTGGCTTTATATTTGAGCTGTGATGGCTAATTAAGCAAAGCTTTATTTATCTGTTTTACTTAAATCAGTATAAAATTAGATAAAGCGCTTTCAATCAAATAGAGAAAACATGACAAAAACACCACCATGCGTGATGACATTTGCGGCCACTGACCCCAGTAGCGGCGCAGGCTTGCAGGCCGATATGCTGACATTGGCAAGCATTGGATGCCATCCACTTTCTGTTGTAACAGGGGTGACGGTGCAAGACACTGTGGGTGTAGAAAGTGTGATGGCGCTAGATGCAGATTGGATTAATGATCAAGCGCGGACGATATTAGAAGATGTGCAAGTCGCGGCTTTTAAGTTGGGCTTGCTAGGTAGCGTAGAGAATATTGCAGTGATTGCAGAAATTATGGCGGATTATCCAGATGTGCCATTATTAATTGACCCAATTTTAACTTCAGGTCGCGGTGATGATTTAACCAATGAAGAAATGCAAGCCGCGATGTGTGAGCTGTTATTCCCACAAGCAACCCTGATTACACCGAATAGCATAGAGGCGCGTCGCTTGGCTTTTTATGATGAGGGCGATGAAGTGAAGTATACGGCTTTAGATGAGTCGGCACAGCGCTTATTAGGCATGGGAGCAGAATATGTGCTTATTACCGGCACACATGAGCGATCAACTGATGTGGTGAATTCATTATATGCAGCAGAAGGCTTAATTAAAGAATATCACTGGGAGCGCTTAGCAGGTAGTTATCATGGATCTGGTTGCACGCTTACCAGCGCGATTGCTGCTTGTATGGCACATGGCTTAACAGTGGAAGAAGCGCTACAAGAAGCGCAAGAATATACGTGGC
>JBFJJY010000109.1:0-6004 GCA_041612055.1 Methylophilaceae bacterium
CTTCTAAAAACTCTAAGAAAGCACCACCTGCAGTAGAAATATAACTGACTTTATCGTAGATATCATACTTCTGAATCGCAGCAATGGTATCGCCACCACCCGCCAAGGTAAAGGCTTTGGTGTTAGCGATTGCATTGGCAATCGTCTTTGTACCTTCGCCAAACTGATCAAATTCGAACACGCCAACAGGGCCATTCCAAACCACAGTACCTGCATTCAAAATAATCTCAGCAATGGCCTCCGCAGACGCTGGCCCAATGTCAAAAATCATGTCATCAGTAGCCACCGCATCGGCATTTTTTAATACAGCGGGTTCATTAGCATCAAACTTTTTACCACAAACCACATCAGTTGCAATGGGGACGGCTGCACCACGTTGTGCCATTTTCGCAATAAGCGCACTGGCTGTGGGCACTAAATCATCTTCACAAAGCGATTGTCCGATTTCTAAACCAGATGCTTTTAGGAAAGTATTGGCAATCCCCCCGCCGACTACCATTTGGTCCACTTTCTCAGACAAGCTCTCTAAAACGGTTAATTTTGTCGAGACTTTACTACCGCCAACAATTGCCACCATGGGACGCGCTGGGTTAAGCAGTGCTTTTGTTAGCGCTTCTAATTCTTCTGCTAGTAAAATACCCGCGCAGGCGACAGGTGCATATTTAGCAATACCATGCGTACTGGCTTGCGCGCGATGCGCTGTGCCAAACGCGTCCATGACAAATACATCACAGAGTGCGGCATATTTTTTGGCTAAAGCATCATCATTCTTTTTTTCACCCACATTAAAACGGCAGTTTTCTAATAAAATGAGTTGCCCGTCCTCAGTTGTCATACTGCCAGCGGGCGCATCATCACTCAACCAATTCTTCACTAATCGCACTGGCTGACCTAATTTTTCTGCCATCACATCGGCCACAGGCTGCAAAGAATTCTCTTCTGAGTAAACACCCTCTTCTGGGCGACCAAGATGTGAAGTCACCATGACTTTTGCACCTGCTTTCAGTGCATATTCTATGGTAGGCATTGAGGCGGTAATACGGGCATCAGAAGTTACTTTACCATCTGTCACAGGGACATTTAAATCGGCTCGAATAAAGACACGCTTACCGCGCAAATCCAAGTCGGTCATCTTAATAAACTTCATCTTCTTCCCCTAGTGTAAAATTCGCTGTGTCGATACCTTGCTTATTGAGAAATGTGTTGCACTAAACGAAGTAAGTTACAGGTGTAGCCATACTCATTGTCATACCAAGCCACTACTTTTACAAACGTACTGTCCAACATAATACCTGCATCAGCATCAAATATGCCAGCTGCCGCATGTCCTCTAAAATCGGTCGATACCACTTTGTCATCCGTATAAGCAAGCGCGCCTTTTAATGCGCCCTGTGATGCCAGTTTCATTGCTGCACAAATTTCTGCGTAACTGGTTTCTTTCTCTAACTCAACGGTTAAATCAACAACAGAAACATCGGAAGATGGTACGCGCATCGCCATGCCAGTTAATTTCTTGTTTAATTCAGGAATTACTTTGCCAACAGCTTTAGCTGCGCCAGTGCTTGAAGGAATGATATTTTCAAATACACCACGGCCACCTCGCCAATCTTTTTTGCTGGTGCCATCCACTGTTTTTTGTGATGCTGTTGCTGCATGCACTGTGGTCATTAAGCCTCGCTTGATACCGAAATTATCCTGTAACACTTTAGCTAAAGGCGCCAACGCATTTGTCGTGCAAGAAGCGGCGGAAACAATCGCTTGACCCGTGTATTGATGATGATTCACTCCGTATACATACATGGGCGTTTCGTCTTTACCTGGGGCAGATTGCACCACTTTCTTTGCACCGCCATCAAGATGTGGCTGGCAAGTCTCTTGCGTTAAAAATACACCTGTTGATTCGACAACAACATCGACCTTTGCCGCAGCCCAATTAATTTTTGCTGGGTCACGTTCAGCTGTAATCTGAATAGGTTTGCCATTGATGATAAACGCATTATTATCTGTATTGACCTCTCCATTGAATCGTCCGTGCACAGAGTCATACTTCAACATATAACCCATGTAAGCAGTGTCATAGGAACAGTTAATAGCAACCACTTCAATATCACTAAACTCTGCCTCTTTAATGGCCGCGCGTAATACCATTCGCCCAATACGACCAAACCCATTAATTCCTACCCGAATCGCCATGCATTCTCCCGTCATTACTATTTTTTATAATAGCCATCAGTTTACCAAAAAAAAGGGTCTCAGACAGAGACCCTTTTGCGTTATATCAGCTAACTCATTAATTAAAGCACTGATTTAACTGTTTTTACTACGTTTTGGCTTCGGCCACTTCGTTTAACTTGAAGGTTAGCCTACACCGAAACGTCGTTAACAACTATAGAACAGACTTTACTGTGTTAACTACGTTTTCTACTGTAAAGCCGAAGTGTTTCATCACAACACCACCTGGCGCTGATTCACCGAAGGTGTCGATACCAACCACAGCACCATCTAAACCAACATACTTACGCCAGAAATCTGGGTGCGCCGCTTCAACAGCCACACGTTTAACGCCTGCTGTTAACACGCTGTCTTTGTAAGCTTGATCTTGACGGTCAAATACGTTTGTTGATGGCATTGAAACCACACGTATTTTAGTACCAGCTGCATTTAATTCAGCTGCTGCATCAATCGCTAAACTTAACTCAGAACCGTTGGCGATGATAATGACATCTGCTTTACCTTCGCAGTCAGAGAATACATAACCACCTTTACGGATAAGCTCGAAATCTTTAGCATCATGTTTGATACCTGGCACACCTTGACGGCTTAATACCAAGCTTGTTGGTCCATCATTGCGCTCAACAGCAGCCACCCAAGCGATGGTTGTTTCTGTAGAGTCAGCAGGACGCCATACATCCATATTAGGGATATAACGTAAACCAGCTGTATTTTCTACTGGTTGATGCGTTGGACCATCTTCACCTTGACCAATAGAATCATGCGTTAACACATAAACCACACGTTGATGCATCAATGCAGACATACGCATACCGCTTTTCATGTAATCAGAGAACATATGGAATGTACCGCCGTATGGTAACAAACCACCATGCAATGCCATACCGTTCATGATTGCAGCCATACCAAACTCACGTACGCCGTAAGAGATATAGTTGCCTGGCTCTTTACCGCTCACGTGTTTGAACTCTTTAGCCGCTGTCAGGTTTGAACCTGTTAAGTCAGCAGAACCACCTAAGAACTCTGGCAAGATTGGTGCTAGTGCTGTAATCGCTTTTTGTGAAGCTTGACGTGTTGCTAATTTCTCAGCTTTTTCGTTTGTTTCAGCGATGATTGCATCGGTTAATTTTTTCCAATCAGCTGGTAATTCACCTGCCATACGGCGTTTGAATTCAGCTGCTTCTGCTGGGTATGCTTTTGCATAAGCAGCAAATTTTTCGTTCCAAGCAGCCTCTTTGGCAGCGCCTTTATCTTTTTGATTCCAACCGTCATACACGTCTTGAGGAATCACGAAAGGAGCATGTGGCCAGTTAATTTCTTTACGTACCAAAGCAACTTCATCTTCACCTAGTGCAGCACCATGACAATCATGTGAACCTGCTTTATTTGGTGAGCCTTTACCAATAATGGTTTTACAGCAAATCAATGATGGTTTATCTGTTACTTTTTTAGCTTCATCAATTGCTTTTTGGATTGCATCAGCATCGTGACCATCTACTGATACGACATGCCAGCCGTATGATTCAAAACGACCAACTGTGTCATCTGTGTACCAACCTTCGATATGACCGTCGATCGAAATACCGTTGTCATCCCAGAAAGCCATTAATTTACCAAGACCCCATGTTCCCGCTAAAGCACATGCTTCGTGAGATACACCTTCCATCATACAACCATCACCCAAGAATACATAAGTGTAGTGATCAACGATGTCATGACCTGGCTTATTGAATTGGTTAGCAAGCAATTTCTCAGCCATCGCAAAACCAACACCGTTTGAGATACCTTGACCAAGTGGACCCGTTGTTGTCTCAATACCTGGCGCATAACCGTACTCAGGGTGACCAGCACATTGTGAGTGCAACTGACGGAAAGAAGCCAGTTGCTCCATAGGCAAGTCATAACCAGTTAGATGCAATAGTGAGTAAATCAGCATAGAGCCATGACCGTTTGACAGTACAAAGCGATCACGATCTGCCCATTCAGCATTATTTGGGTTATGGTTCATGTTGTGGTTCCACACCACTTCAGCGATCTCAGCCATGCCCATAGGCGCGCCTGGGTGACCAGAGCTTGCTTTTTGTACTGCATCCATACTTAGCGCACGGATGGCATTACATAAGTCGGTACGAGTTGCCATTGTTATCTCCCTATCGATAGTTATTTAGTCGTTTTATACAAAACATATAAAGCGTATTTGAATTCTTAAAAAAGTGCGTGATAAAACCACTTTTCCGCAAAGGGGTAAATTATTGCTTATATAGCCTTTTTGAGCAAGGTTTACCTTATGGAAAACGTAAAAAATACAGAAATAAAGCAGCCAAGCATCACTTCCGTATCCGTTTAGTTTTATAGGTAACTAAAATAAAATGACTTATTCAACTGCAATCGATTCAATGACGGCCTGTATTGCCATGCAGTTACCTTTGGCATCATCAAAAGACAGTAGTGGCACCAAGTCATGTAAAACACAATCACTAAAATGTTCAATTTCTAGATTGAAATGGTTGCTCATTGGCAGCCTTTCTTCGCCGCTTTTACCATCTTCGGTCTCCCAGCTAATCACTGGCACATCGGTTCCATAGGCCCAAGCATTATGGCATTTAATCCACCCTTTATCCCCAATGATTTCATACTCTGCCTTGCGGCTACGCTCAAAGCTAATGTCAAAATGACCAAACCGTGCACGTCCTTTATTGTCCTTGCCAAAATCTAATACACCACTGGTCACGATATCCGCACCATGTGCATTAAGCTTAGCATGTGCAACAACCGCTTGCGGATTGGCTGGCTGACCTTCATGTTGAAAGCACCATCGCAACGCGTGAATCGCTTAAGGCCCTATGTCCCACAGCGCACCGCCGCCATCTGCCATGCTACGATTAACCCGATACATACGTGCTGGCTGCATTAAAAACGAAAAACTAGCGCGGGCTGATAGCACATCGCCAATCAATCCTGCATTCACCATTTCATGCAACTTAGTGTGTTGCGGATGAAAACGATACATAAAGCCCTCCATCACTTTTACACCATGATATTTGGCAGCAAACTCCATCTTAATCACACCCACTAAGCTGGTTGCCATTGGCTTTTCAATCAACACATGCTTGCCTGCTTTAATTGCCTTCATCGCCCATTCGGCATGCTCTTCATTGGCCATTGGGCAATAAATCGCTTCCACATTGCTATCGGCAATTAAACTCTCCAAATCGTCGTAATAAGTCACATCAGGATAGTTAGGGATAGCAGCATATTTTTCAAAAACAGCCTGCGCTGCACCCTCACGACGGCTGGCTATTGCGACCAGTTGTGAGTTAGGCGCTTCCATAATTGCTGGTAATAAACGTTGGTTCACGCGTGCAGCCCCTAATATGCCCCACTTTAATTTTCGTTCTGCCATCTTTATTTTCCTCAATTGAATTACAAAAAACATTATACAATGCATCAAATGTCATGACGACATCGCAAACCCCTTTTGAGTATTGATATGACGACGGATGCAGTATCTTTTGATTGCCAAACTTGCGGTGCATGCTGCGCCCATTTTCGCGTTTCATTTTATTGGGCTGAAACGGATGCCCACCCTTTAGGTCAAGTCCCACAAGCCATCACTAAATCCATCAGCCCACATTATGTGGCTATGCTAGGCACAACCTCAAAGCCGCCACGATGTGTTGCTTTAGATGGCGAAATTGGCCAATCGGTTAATTGTACGATTTATGAAAAACGCTCTAGCACTTGCAGAGAGTTTGCTATGGGAAGTGACGGC
>JBFJJY010000110.1:0-5954 GCA_041612055.1 Methylophilaceae bacterium
AATGATGTCACGACCAGAAGGGTTATTGATAGTAACAGGGCCAACTGGGAGCGGAAAGACAACTACTTTATATTCTTTGCTGACCACTAAAAATACTGAAGCGGTGAATATCATGACGTTAGAGGATCCTGTAGAACATCCTGTTTCATTGATGCGGCAAACTTCAGTTGCTGCGGGAAACAAAGTTGATTTCGCCAATGGCATACGCTCGATTATGCGGCAAGATCCTGACATTGTTTTAGTCGGTGAGGTGCGTGATGAAGAAACAGCAAAAATGGCTTTTCGGGCCGCCATGACGGGTCATCAAGTATTTACTACGTTACATACCAACTCAGCGTTAGGCGTTTTCTCTCGATTAGCGGATATGGGTATTCCATATGAAATGATGGCTGGCAATATGATCGGTGTGATTGCGCAGCGATTAGTCCGTCAGTTATGCGCATACTGTAAAACAGGCAGTCAGCCAACCACACAAGAGAAAAGAATATTGGCAATGGTACAGCATGGTGATGTTGAAATTTTCAAAGCACAAGGCTGTCATCATTGCGCTTTAACTGGTTATCGAGGACGCGTAGCTATTATGGAACTGTTGCGGATTGATGACGATATGGATGCCTTAATAGCACGCAGGGCATATACCGATGCGTTAGGTCGATTAGCGATAGAAAAAGGCTTCACTAGTTTGGCGCAAGATGGTTTGCATAAAGTACTTGAAGGTACAACCAGCTTGGAGGAGGTCATGCGTGTTGTGAACCTCACTTCACATATTCATTAGGCGCTGAGCAATCATGGAAACATTTCATTATCGTGCCATTAATCAAGCTGGAAAGTACGAGAAGGGTCGGTTAGAAGCCAATAATTTGGCAGATTTAGAAGCGCGACTTTATCGCATCGGTTTAGATTTAATCACAGCCAAAAGCATAAAGGAGTCGCGATATCGCTTTATGACAAGCAAAGTAAGTCATCGAGATTTAGTGCTATTTTGTTTTCAGCTAGAGCAGCTAATGACGGCTGGCGTGCCAATGTTAGAAGGATTGAGCGATTTAAAACAAACAACCGAGAATCCGTATTTTAAAAAAGTATTGGCCACCATTTTTGCTGAAGTCGAAGGCGGAAAAACACTTTCACAAGCACTTGCAGCGCATACAGATGTTTTCGATGAAGTTTTTGTGCATTTAGTTCGTGCGGGAGAGCAGTCTGGAGAGTTGCCAGCGGTTTTTCATCACTTAAGCGAGACTTTAAGGTGGCAAGATGGTTTGGTCATGCAAACCAAACACTTGCTGGTTTACCCAACATTTATTTTTGTTGTGGTGATGTTGGCGATTGCATTTTTAATGATTTTTCTTGTGCCGCAACTGGTTAAGTTTATGCAGAGTTTGGGGCAAACGTTGCCATGGAATACGAAACTATTACTGTTTGTTTCAGACGCATTTATGCAGTATTGGTGGCTCATGATGACATTACCCATCATGCTGATATCCGCGGTAGTTGGTTGGATTAACCATAGTACCAATGCACGATATACTTTTGATCGTATCAAGCTGAATTTACCTATCGTGGGACAGGTGTTGAATAAAATCATCATGGCACGATTTGCCCGTTACTTTGCATTGATGTATCGCACGGGCATCCCTATTCTAACGGCGATTAAAACCTGTGAAAACATCGTTGGCAATCAAGTGATTGCAGAAGCATTGCGTGGGATTCATGACAGTATTAACGCAGGTAATCGCATGAGTGATAGTTTTCAGCATACAGGGTTATTTCCTTCGCTGGTTATAAGGATGATTAGCGTTGGGGAGCGTTCTGGGGCGCTTGATCAGGCTTTGATGCACATTAGTTCTTTTTACGACAGAGATGTCGATACATTATTGCAAAAAATGCTTAATATTTTAGAGCCCACGCTGACTGTTGTTTTAGGGTTGGTTTTGATGTTTATTATGGCGGCTGTGCTGGGCCCAGTATACGAATCTTTTAGTCAAATGCCGTTATAAATGATTGCCCGTCACCAAAAAATAATAATATATGCAACATACCAAAAGCTAATAGTAAGTCTTTGGCATGGCAAGCAATATCAGTCGCAGCAGACTTATCAAAATCAACAGGTCGATTATGCTGCATTCCGAGACTATTTGTCGCAACATAAGAAAGCAACTATTGAAGTAATCGTTGATGCTGTTGAGGAAGAGTATCAGCTTGAAGTGTTGCCGCATGTGGCAAAGTCAGCAAGGCGTGCAATGCTGGAGCGTAAATTAAGCCAATTTAATCGCAACAGTGTCTACAAAACAGCGTGGTTGATGCGTCAACAAACGAGCGCTCGTAAAGAAGATGTTTTTGTTTTGTTATCTTTAACCAATACTGGTTGGCTACAAAATTGGATTGATATGTTGCTAGCCGAACAATCGCTATTAGTCGGTATTTATGCGTTGCCAGTGTTAACTCAATGCATGGTGCAACAAATGAAAAGTGTCGCGCCACAATTATTAATTTGTGAGCATCTTGCTTCTGGATTTCGTCAAACTTATTTTGAGCATGGCATTTTGCGTATCAGTCGTTTAATGCCAATAGAAAGCATGCCGTCGTCATCATTAGTGGATTGCTATCTTGCAGAAATTGAAAAAATGCGCATGTATTTACTGAGTCAGCGAATCATCAGTGATGCGACTATTTTGCAAGTGGCGTTATCTCATCTCAAAGCGGATGGTCATATGCTGCTAACAAGGCTAGCGCAACAAGGCTTGGCGTGCATCAATGTCAATTGGCAAACAGGCTTTAAAAAAACTCATTCAGAGCAAACAGATGTTTGCCAGTATCCAGAATGGCAGTATATGCGTTTGCTCAATGGCATCAGTCAACCAGCTAATTTGGCGCCAGTTGAGATGACAAAAGCGTATGACTTAACACAATTAACAAATAGGATTGATATCACAGCTCTAGTGGTGTTGTTGATGGGCTTATTTATCTCCGCTAGTTTGTACTTACAAGGCATTCAGCAAGCTAAGCAGATTAATGACTTAACAAGGCAAACCGATACATTAGCGCAACAGCGTACATTTGTTATCAATCAGTCCCCACCGTCACCACTTGCAGGCAGGGATTTAAAAGCAGTAGTGACAATGACGCAGATGTTGAGTGAGCCATCACCTATTACCATGATGCAAGTCATCAGCAAGGTACTAACCGCAATGCCTGAAGTTTCACTGAGTCGGATACGTTGGTTGCAGAGTGATCTTGAAAAAATAGCAGACGAAGAAAATAGCGATTTTGGGCAACAACCTAATCGTGAGGATGGGCGCCATGATAGGTTGCTACAGATTGGATTTGTGACTGTCCATATCAATCAATTGACAGATGATAATCAGCAGGCCTTAGCATATGTGAATCAGCTGGTGAATCAGTTGCGTGCAGACAGCCATGTCAGCGCGGTAGATGTCATACAACTACCCGTTGATGCTCAATTGCAGACCACACAAGGTAGCACAAGTGATCAACTCGCGACACTACCTAGTTCTGTCATGGTTAAACTAAAAATTACGCTCAGCCAGGTGCGAAAAGAGGGCTTGTGATGAACACATGGATTAACGATAAGCATGCATTGCATCGGCCAATCATAGTGTTGGCAATGGTGGTGATGATAATCTGTTTGCTCATAGTCTTAACTGCGCGCTATAAAAGTAATCAGACGACAATGCTCAGCAATGCCCAAGCTGACTATAAGCTTGCACAAGAAGCGTTGCAACTTTCTAAGCAAGCGCAACAAGATATCAAACAGTATCTGCCGAAATATCAACATTTAGTGGCCCTTGGTTTTATTGGTGGTGAGCATCGACATGAATGGTTGGCGCGCTTGCATCAAGTGAGTACACACTATCAGCTATTCACTGTTGATTACAAGATAGGGCAGCAAGCGATTTACCACCCTAGGTTGATGTCTAACTTTGGTCAATATGAGATGTACCGCTCTGCCATGACGCTAAAATGGGGTTTGTTGCACGAGGAAGATTTCATCCATTTGCTATCAGGTTTGCGTGAAAATACATCGCCGTTTATGGTGCGAGATTGTGAAATAGTAACAGCATCTGATGCGCTAGTAGATAGCCAAACGATGCAGGCACGTTTAATTGCCAACTGCACAATCGATTGGTTAACGATGCAAGATTCAGCATTGAAAGGCAATTTTTAATGCGTCACTTCATGATGATTTTCGTCCTGTATTTCATATTAACAACTTTAGCAGTAGCGGATGAAGCCATCGGCAGATTGTTCTTTACCCCAGAACAACGTCAACATTTAGAACGTTTAAGAGTCGACAATCAATTACGCACTATTACAACTGAAACAAATTCTGAAACCAGAACCTCAGTATCGGCAATGCCTGACATGAAAACACAAGGGTATGTTAAGCGTAACGATGGCAAAAAAAGTACGCGCTGGGTCAACGGAAAGCCTGTGCAAACAGATGTCAGTCATGTATTTGAATAGTGCAAAAGCAGAAAAAGGCGCCGCACTCATTATGCTGTTGCTCATTGTAGGGCTTAGCCTAACCAGTTATCTACTGCAATCAGTTGATCCTGCAAAACAGAAGCGCGAGCGAGCGCAACAGACAGCGCAGTCTTTGGCAAATGCCAAACAAGCACTCATCGCTTGGGCAGTTAATAACTCAATTAACTTAGGGCAATTGCCATTTCCTGATAGGGCGCGTGGGGGTGGTTATGATGGTTTTAGTGATTGTAGTCCATCAGGGACAGTATTTAATGAACCTGCTAGTTATCGTTTTTTAATTGGTCAATTGCCAATCTATGGACAAACGGCACCATGCGTAGGACAGCAGGTTGGCTTGGGCTTAGAGAATAATGATGATTTAGAAAATAGGCTTTGGTATGCCGTGTCACGGAATGTGGTACATCATTACGAATATTTATCGGCCGATCCGCGCAGCAATCCCATCATTAATCCCAGCATTATTCATCAGCCGCACTATCCATGGTTGAAGGTGTTAGACCGCAATGGACAGCTGATTTCCGATCGAGTTGCCGCAGTGATTATCGCGCCAGGTAATAACATTGGTCAGCAAAGTAGAGTCGGCGGCGCTTTGCCAGATCAGTTTTTAGACGGCTTTACGAAAAATGGCGTGCATTATGCCAATAGTAATTATGATCAAGCCAGTGAAGATTTTGTCATGGGTGACAGTCTAGAAAGTATTGATACACAAGATCTCAGCTTTGCTCAGCCATACTTGTTTAATGACCAACTGGTTTATATTACGATAGATGAACTCATACAGGCTATTAATAAAAGGGTGCTGGCTGAGAGTAAGTGGTTGCTTAATGCTTATGCACGTAACAATGGTGTTTTTCCAAATGCGACAGATTTGCATCCCGAAACGATCCAAAGTAATCGCTATATTGCAGGTGCAAATCAGCGTGGGTTTGTGCCTTTTGATGTGACAGACCGCTGTGAATGTGTGAGTGCAGAGCGCTGTACTTGCCGTTTTGGCGTCATTGCGTCAGTTACCATGCTGCGCAATAGTGGCACTTGGAAAAGCACAGAAGATACGGGTGCTTGCACGTCCACTTTGAAGGCGTCTGGCCAAGAGTGTACCTGTACTGGTGCAGGTAGTTGTAGCCGCACGTTTTCAACACAAACGACCAGTTTTACCTGCGATGCAACAGGTTTATGTGCCACACAAAATTTAGTGGCTAATCAGAACAATAAATACATTTACACACTGCCAAGTTATGCAGATATTGATCAGGTGAGCAATCACTGCAAAATCGTCAAAGACACGGTTCAATGTAACGCTGAGGGTGACTTCCAAATTGGGTTACGTGAGGCAGTTTGGTTAAAACAAAATGGTTGGCAGCAGTATTTATACTATACCTGGTCACCGACGCATCAATTGCAAGCAGGCCCCCAGCAACAGTTAACTGCATTATTGATTGCGACGGGTGCGC
>JBFJJY010000111.1:0-5860 GCA_041612055.1 Methylophilaceae bacterium
ACAACAATAAATCATTGAATGGTAAACAATATATAATTCTTACCTTTTAGGTTTTGCATTTTTTGGCTTTTTTGCAACTTAAGCAGATTGGCGCTTACATGTTAGAATGCATGCTTTTCAATTTTTAGCATTGTTAATGATGACTGTACGTACTCGATTCGCGCCTAGCCCAACCGGTTTTTTACATATTGGTGGTGCCCGCACGGCGCTTTTTTCTTGGGCATATGCCAAAAAGCATGGTGGTCAATTTGTCTTGCGCGTTGAAGATACCGATGTTGAACGCAGTACACCAGCAGCGGTGCAGGCGATTTTAGATGGCATGGCATGGTTGGGCTTGGCACATGATGAGGGCCCTTTTTTTCAAATGCAGCGCATGGAGCATTACAAAAAACATCTAGAAGCTTTATTAGCATCTGGTCATGCCTATTATTGTTATAGCAGTAAAGAGGAGTTGGACGCGTTGCGTGAGCAGCAAATGCAAGCAGGTGTAAAGCCAAGATATGATGGCAAGTGGCGCCCAGAACCGGGTAAAGTATTACCTGAAGTGCCTGCCAATGTAAAACCTGTTATACGCTTTAAAAATCCAAAAGAAGGTGTCGTTGCATGGCATGATATGGTGAAAGGTGATATAGAAATTGCCAATACTGAATTAGACGATTTGATTATTGCACGTGGCGACGGCACACCAACTTACAACTTTTGTGTGGTGGTGGATGACTGGGAAATGGGCATTACCCAAGTGATTCGCGGTGATGATCATGTTAACAATACACCGCGTCAAATCAATATGTTTAAAGCGCTGGGCGCTCCTGTGCCGCAATATGCACACTTATCCATGATTTTAGGTGACGATGGGCAAAAGCTTTCTAAGCGTCATGGTGCTGTCAGTGTGATGCAGTATCATGAAGATGGCTATTTACCAGAGGCGGTGTTGAATTATTTGGCACGCTTAGGCTGGAGTCATGGTGATGATGAAGTCTTTAGTATGCAGCAATTTTGTGAGTGGTTCGATTTAGACCATATTACGCCATCAGCCGCGCAATTTAACACGGAAAAATTGAATTGGCTCAATGCGCATTATATTAAAACAGCTGACTTGACTGTGCTCGCAAAAGACATTACTGAGAGGCTGGCTAAGCATGAGATAACGGTTCAAGATGAGCCATCCATGATTGATGTGTTGGCATTGTATCGTGAACGCGCGAATAATTTGAACCAATTAGCAACTGATATTGCCTATTTCTATAAGACGCCAACAGCTAATGCTGCTGATGTTGAAAAGCACATTACAGATGAGACAAAACCAGTTATGCAAGCGTTGTATGTTACTTTTTGTGACATTGAATGGACGGCAGAGTCTATTCACACAGCAATAGATAACGCGGTAAAAGAAAATGCACTGAAGTTTCCTAAGGTTGCAATGCCTTTGCGCGTGATGTTGGCAGGTATTGCACAAACGCCGAGTATCGATCAGGTCATGGCGATTTTAGGTAAGAAAGCTGTTTTAAGTAGGATGCAATCTTATTTAAAATAAAAATCGAGATTTGTACTTGAAATTAGAACAAAAACGCGCAATGATAGTCCTAACGTAACAGATAATTCATAAAAAGAGCTATCTCCAATTTATTAAAACTACAAGGAGTAAACCATGACACACAAAGGCCAAATGCTACAAGACCCATTTTTAAATGCACTGAGAAAAGAACATGTACAGGTTTCTATATATTTAGTGAATGGGATTAAGCTACAAGGACAAGTCGACTCATTTGATCAATACGTTATTTTGCTCAAAAATACCGTGGTACAAATGGTATATAAACACGCAATTTCTACGATTGTGCCTGCTCGTGCAGTTGCAATGACGATACCAGATCAGGAAGAAGCTTAATTTGAATATAAAGTATCCGCATGCTCGATAGACCAGTAAGTACAGACGCGGTCATTCTCGTTAGTATCGATTTTAATGAACCAGATTATGAAGAAAGCCTATACGAGCTAAGGCAGTTGGTCACTACAGCAGGTCTCAATATTACTGGAACTGTTGAAGGTAAAAGAAGCGTACCAGATGCCAAACTTTTTATCGGATCAGGTAAAGCTGAAGACTTAAAGGCGATGCTGGAAGCCAGCGAAACCAAGCTTGTTGCCTTTAACCATGATTTAAGCCCATCACAACAGCGCAATTTAGAACGCTTTTTAAATGCACGTGTTGTGGATAGAACTGGGCTGATTTTGGATATCTTTGCGCAACGTGCTCAAAGTCATGAAGGTAAATTGCAAGTGGAACTGGCGCAACTAGAACACCTTTCAACTCGATTGGTCAAAGGCTGGAGCCATTTGGAGCGCCAAAAAGGCGGTATTGGTGTGCGCGGTGGTCCAGGTGAGACGCAGTTGGAGTTGGATAGAAGGCAGTTGCGGGCGCGTATTAAGCAGTTGCGTGAGAAATTAATCAAGCTCAAATCTCAGCGCGGGATGCAGCGTAGAGCGCGTAAGCGTTCAAATTTAATGGCTGTTTCTTTGGTGGGGTATACCAACGCGGGTAAGTCCACTTTATTTAATCGCTTAACCCGTTCCGAAATTTATGCCGCTGACCAATTGTTCGCAACCTTAGATACGACCTCTCGCAAAATGCATTTGCCTGAACTCGAGGGTTATGGGTCGGTTCCAGTCGTTTTGTCAGATACCGTTGGTTTTATTAAACACCTGCCAACCACGCTGATTGAGGCGTTTGGGGCCACTTTAGAAGAAGCCGCGCAAGCTGATTTATTGTTACATGTGGTGGATATGGCCAGTACCAATCGCGATGCACAAATAGCGCAGGTTAACAAGGTATTGCAGGACATTGGTGCAGATCAGGTGCCGCAAGTATTAATTCTGAATCAGATTGACCGTATTGACTGTGAGGCGGGGTTCGACCGCGATGAGTATGGTAAGATTGTACGTATACGTGCTTCAGCAAAAACTGGTGAAGGTATGGACTATATTCGATTAGCTTTGCAAGAACATCATGCCTATTTAAAAAAATTAAGTACAGAAAAAACGGCCTATGCCTAGTTTGGCAAAAACCAATATTGAACAACAACATGAGTAATTTTGGAGTAAGCAAAAATGAAACTTCCCGCTTGGGCACAACGTAACAATGAGGGTCCGCCAGATTTGGATGAAGTCTTTCGAGATTTAAACAAAAAGATTAACAATCTTTTTGGCAAAGGTGGAGGCAAAGGAACGCCACCACCAAACATTAGCGAGCCAATTAATTTACCAATTGTGCCAATTATATTAGTCGTGATTTTGGTATGGTTAGCGACTGGATTTTATATAGTTGATCAAGGCTCACTTGGCGTTAAACAGCGCTTTGGTGTTTATATTGAATCAACAGAGCCTGGACCAAGATGGCATTGGCCGTATCCGATTGAAACAGTCACCGTTGTGAATATGGAACAAGTGCGTCGTTTAGAAGTTGGTTATAGAAGTGGCGCAAATGGCACGAAAACTAAAGTGCCCGCTGAGGCGTTAATGCTTACAGAAGATGAAAATATTATTGATTTGCAATTTGCGGTGCAATACAACCTTAAAAATGCAAAAGATTATCTCTTTAATAATAGAACAACGGATGATGCGGTGATGTCTGCAGCAGAAACGGCAATCCGTGAAGTGGTGGGTAAGAATAAGTTAGACGACCTTCTACAAAAAGGTTTGCAGGATACTTCTGAGCAAATGCAAGCATTGTTAGATTTTTATAAAACTGGGGTCAATATCACTAGCGTGTCTTTACAAGCAGCTTTGCCGCCAGAGCCTGTGCAAGAAGCGTTTGAAGACGTTAACCGTGCAAATCAAGATTACCAACGACAAATTAATGAAGGTCAAGCCTATGCCAATGCGGTAGTGCCTAAAGCGCGAGGTAATGCGGCTCGCTTGATTGCAGAAGCGGATGGTTATAAATTAAAAGTAGAAAACGAGGCAAAAGGTAATGCCAATCGTTTTGAACGCATTTATGCAGAATATGTGAAAGCCCCAGAGGTCACACGTAAGCGTTTGTATCTTGAAGCGCAGGAGCAAATTTTATCCAGTGTCAGCAAAGTCATTGTTGATCAGAAAGAGGGCGGTAGCTTGCTTTATCTGCCTTTAGATAAGCTGATGCAAGCTTCTGAAGTGCAGCCTGCCAATAGAAATACAACACAGTCGTCTGCTAGCGTTGCTAGTGAAAGAAGTGCAGAGTCGATTGATGTCGAGCGTGCATTAGAACGTAGTCGTGAAAGAGAAAGTAACTAATATGAAAAATCTTGGAGTAATGATTGTAGGCGGTTTAGTTTTAGTTGTCTTGCTGAGTATGGCAGCGTTCACGGTTGATCAGCGCGAATTTGCTTTGGTGTTCCGCTTAGGAGAAATTGTTAAGGTAAAAAAAGAGCCTGGACTCTACTTTAAATTGCCACTGGTCGAGAGTGTTAAATACTTTGATAACCGAATTGTGACACTGGATGGCGGAGAAGCGGCAAAATTTATCACGAGCGAAAACAAATATATGTTGGTCGATTCTTTTGTGAAGTGGCGCATTACCGACCCTGCTAAATATTATGTTTCGATTAAAGAAGGTGGTGAAGCTGCGGCTGAAGATAGGCTAGCGAAAGTCATCAATGCAGGTTTACGGGCTGAGTTTGGTGTGCGCACCGTGCGTGAAGTCATTGCTGGAGAGCGCTCAGCGATTATGGATAACTTACGTGCAAAAGCTGATAAAGAAGCAAGTCAGATTGGTATTCAGATTGTTGATGTTCGACTTAAACGTGTTGATTATTCAGAAGAAATTAGTAAGTCTGTATTCGATCGCATGACTTCAGAGCGTAAGCGAATTGCTAATCAGCTACGTTCAGAAGGTGCTGCAGCATCAGAAAAAATCCGTGCTGATGCCGATAAACAAAGAGAAGTGATTATTGCTGAAGCGTTTCGTGATACACAAAATACGAAAGGTGAGGGCGATGCGATTGCAACTGAAATTTATGCTAAAGCATATGGCAAGAGCCCTGAGTTTTATGCGTTTTATCGCAGTACAGAAGCATATAAAAATAGCTTTAAGAATAAATCAGATGTGATGGTATTAGATCCTAGCTCAGACTTCTTTAAATACCTACGTGCCGCTGATGGTAAGTAATTAAGCATGAATTCAACTTTGCTTGCGGCGCTTGGGCTGATGTTAGTCATTGAAGGTTTAATGCCATTCATTGCTCCGCAAACTTGGCGTGAGACATTTAAGCGGATGATTGCCTTAAAAGATGGGCAGTTACGTTTTGTTGGACTGCTTTCTATTGCGGGCGGTCTACTCTTGCTTTTCCTCAATCACTAAAGCACGTACCTATAGTTATGCTCTCTTTAGGTCGTTTACCAGTATAATACCCGCATGCGAAATTGGTTACTCCCAGAATTTATTGAAGACGTCATGCCTGCAGAGGCATCACGTATTGAGTTTTTGCGTCGTCAACTGCTTGATTTATTTAAAGTACATGGCTATCAATATGTCATTCCACCAACTTTAGAATATGTTGAATCACTTATTACAGGCACTGGCAGTAATTTAGACACAGCAACATTTAAAGTGGTTGATCAATTAACGGGCCGCATGATGGGTATCCGTGCGGATACAACGCCACAAGCAGCGCGTATTGATGCGCATATGCTCAATCATCAAGGTGTTTCTAGATTATGTTATGCAGGAACCGTGTTACGCACCAAACCGAGTGGTCTTGCGCATACGCGTGAACCATTACAAGTGGGTGCGGAGTTGTTTGGCCATGCGGGTGTTGAAAGTGATGTTGAAATTCAACGCTTGATGATTCAAGCGCTCAAATCAATCGGCATCAATGATTTGCAT
>JBFJJY010000112.1:0-5831 GCA_041612055.1 Methylophilaceae bacterium
AAAGGGTTAGGCTTTTCCACATCTTCTTGAATAAGTGCTTTACAAGCATGTCGATGCAACGGACCTAAAGGAATAGCCATCAGCAATTCGTCTTCTACTAACGCGTTGACATTCATTTCACGCGACGTCTCCAGCCAATCAATTTCCTCATCACCCTCAAATGGCGCTGGCTCCGTGTCCGCAATTAAATAGGTAAATGACAATGAAAGATCAAGCTGCATCGGTTGCAAACAGCGTTGGCACAATACAGGAAGTGATGCTTCGATTTGCAAACCTAAGCTAGGCAAATGAAAAGTTGATGTGGCACCTGCCAATGTATAGCGAATACTCTTTGATAGTGTTGGCTCTGATTCAAGCAAATCAAGCAATCGATCGCAACTATCGACATCCATCTCATGAGAGACTTTCTCTTGTCTTTTTGCAAATTCTAAGTTGTTAATTAATACTGGTTTCATATCAAATATATTTCTGTAAAGTGAATTATTACGGCAATTTTACTTATTTTAGTATTTTGCAGTAAGAGTGCGCATGATACAATCAAGTGGTTAGAAGTTCAAAAGAAAGCTTAGTGTGTTCAAAAAAATTCTAGTGGCAAACCGTGGGGAAATTGCCGTCCGTATCGTGCGCGCCTGTTCAGAGATGGGTATTAAATCCGTTGCGATTTATACTGATGCTGACAGACGTGCTTTACATGTAAAAAAAGCCGATGAAGCTTACAGCTTAGGTTCAGACCCTGTTGCAGGCTATTTAAACGCGCATCACATTGTGAATATCGCTACGGCAGCTGGTTGCGATGCGCTACATCCTGGCTACGGCTTCCTGTCTGAAAATCCAGAGTTGGCCGAGATTTGCGCTAAACGAGGCATTGCGTTTATTGGCCCAAGTGGTGCTGTTATTCGTAAAATGGGCGATAAAATTCAAGCCCGTATTGCGATGACCAACGCTGGCATTCCTTGTACGCCCGGTAGTGATGGTAACTTAGGCAGCTTGGATGAAGCGGTTGCGCTAGCCAGAAACATTGGCTACCCCGTCATGCTAAAAGCGACTAACGGCGGTGGCGGCAGAGGCATTCGCCGTTGTGACACAGAGGGTGATTTGCTCAATAATTATGATCGCGTCATTTCAGAAGCCAGTAAAGCCTTTGGTAAACCTGAAGTTTTTCTAGAGAAATGTATTGTTAATCCACGTCATATTGAAGTGCAAATCTTAGCGGATAGTAAAGGTGATGCGGTTCATTTATTTGAGCGTGATTGCTCTATACAACGACGCAATCAAAAATTGATTGAAATCGCACCTTCTCCTCAATTATCAAAAACGCAGCGCGAACATATTGGTAATTTAGCCGTTAAAGCAGCAAAAGCAGTTGGCTATCGCAATGCGGGAACGGTTGAGTTTTTGCTTGATGCAGATAACCGTTTCTATTTTATGGAAATGAATACCCGCTTGCAGGTGGAGCATACGATTACAGAGGCCATTACTGGTGTTGATATTGTCCAAGAGCAAATTCGTATTGCTTCTGGCCTACCATTACGCTACAAGCAAAGTGAAATTAGTTATCGTGGCTTTGCGATTGAGTATCGTATTAATGCAGAAGATCCTAAAAACGACTTCTTGCCTAGTTTTGGTAAAATCACCCGCTACTACTCTCCAGGCGGTCCTGGTGTGCGAATGGATGCAGCCATTTATACAGGTTATGTTATTCCACCCTACTACGATTCAATGTGCGCCAAGCTGACTGTATGGGCATTGGATTGGGATCGTGTTGTTGAACGCGGTAAGCGTGCATTAAATGATATTGAGGTTTATGGTGTGAAAACAACGATTCCTTATTATAAAGAAATCATGAACCACCCTGACTTTAAAGCAGGTACGTTTAATACTGGTTTTGTTGAATCACATCCAGAGTTAACTAACTATGCAGTAGAACTTCCTCCCGAATTGATTGCCGCCGCTATTTCAGCCGCAATCGCAGCACACAATGGTATTTAATGAGTAAAGATTTAATTATGAAAAAAGTAAACATTACAGAATTAGTATTACGCGACGGACATCAATGCATGATTGCAACACGCTTGCGCACAGATGATATGTTGCCCATTTGTTCTAAGCTAGACGCTATTGGCTTTTGGTCTTTAGAAGCTTGGGGTGGCGCAACATTTGATGCTTGCGTACGCTTTTTAAAAGAGGATCCTTGGGAGCGCCTAGCCAAGCTACGTAAAGCCTTGCCAAATAGCCGTATTCAAATGTTATTACGTGGTCAAAACTTACTTGGCTATCGTCACTATTCTGATGATGTGGTGCAAGCTTTTGTGCAAAAATCGGCTGACAATGGTGTCGACGTGTTCCGTATCTTTGATGCGATGAATGATATGCGTAACCTTAAAACTTCAATTGAGGCGGTTAAAAAAGCCAATAAAATTGCCGAAGGTACTATTAGTTATACAACCAGTCCTAAACATGATGTTGCTCACTTTGTTGCGTTAGCTAAAGAGTTGGAAGCAATGGGCTGTGACACATTAGCTATTAAAGACATGGCGAGTTTATTAACGCCACAAACAACAGCTGAGCTGGTTAAAGCCCTTGATGCAGCGATTAGCATCCCTATCCATCTACATAGCCATGCCACTTCTGGTTTAGCAAGTATGAATTTGATGCGCGGTGTTGAAAATGGCGCAACCATTATTGATACTTGTAATTCAGCTTTTAGTGAGGGTGCTAGTCATCCAACTACAGAAAGTATCATTGCTGCGTTACAAGGTACAGAATACGACACAGGTTTAGATATTAGTGCTGTACAAGAAGTCAGTGAATACTTCCGTGAAGTACGTAAAAAATATTGGCAATTTGAGAGTGCTTATACAGGCGTAGACACCCGCGTCTTAGTCAATCAAGTGCCAGGTGGCATGATTTCTAATCTAAGCAACCAGCTTAAAGAGCAAGGTTCATTGGATAAAATGAATGCCGTATTAGCAGAAATCCCACGTGTACGCGAAGATTTAGGCTATCCACCACTTGTCACACCAACCTCACAAATCGTTGGTACACAAGCTGTTTTAAACGTATTGACTGGAAAACGCTATTCAACAATTACCAATGAAGTAAAAAATTACTTCTTGGGTCAATACGGCAAGCCTATTAGCGCTGTAGATGAAGATGTAAAAAGAATGGCAATTGGCGACGCAAAAGCGATTGATTGTCGTCCCGCTGACTTGCTTAAGCCAGAGATGAAAAAGCTGGCTCAAGAAGTTGATCGTATTGCAAAAAGCGAAGAAGATATTTTAACTTACGCTATGTTCCCAGATATTGGTGAAACTTTCCTAAAAGAACGAAATGCCAATTCATTGGTGCCAGAGCCGCTCTTGTCAAAAGAGGATGTGCATGCCAATGGTCCACGCTATGCGCCTAATGAGTTTAATGTCACATTGCATGGAGAAACTTTCCATATTAAGTTGACAGGTACAGGTCATGAAGGCGAAGAAGTACGCCCAATTTATGTGACAGTTGATGGCGTGGCTGAGGAAGTCATGGTAGAAACACTCAGTGAAATTGAATTAACTGGTGGCGCGCAAAGTAATGGCGCTAACGTTAAAAAGAAAGAGTCTAGCAACGGACGCCCTCGCCCACACCATAAAGGCTGTGTAACAACAGCAATGCCAGGCACGATTGTGGCAATTAAAGTGGCTATTGGCGACAAAGTTAAGGCTGGAGACTCTATTTTAGTGATCGAAGCCATGAAGATGGAAAATGAGATTGAAGCATCGACATCAGGTACGGTTGTTTCTATTAACGTACAAAAAGGTGATAACGTAACACCAGATGAATCCTTGCTTGAAATTCAACCAGATTAATATTCATCCTGTTATTAGAAAAGCCGGCAGTAAACGCTGTCGGCTTTTTATTGAACAAATGAGGCTTTTTAAATGAAAAAAACGCTAATCTTAGCTTCATCTTCTATTTACCGTCGCGAGCTATTACAACGTTTGCAAATACCTTTTAATGCGGTTTCACCTCATATAGATGAGGCTATTCTTGATCATGAACGACCTCAAGAAACGGCTCTAAGACTGTCGCAAGAAAAAGCCAAAAAAGTGGCAGAGGAATATCCACATGCACTCATTATTGGCTGTGATCAAGTCGCAACACTAAATGGTCAACAGCTCGGTAAACCATTGAATTATAAAAATGCAACTAAACAGTTGCGCGCCATGCGTGGCCAAGAAGTGACTTTCCATAGCGCTTTGTGTCTGTTTAATGCAGAAACTGGCAATATGCAAGCAGAGGTCGTGCCTTATCTAGTGAAGTTCAGAAAACTGACGGACGATCAAATTGAAAACTACTTAATCAAAGAGCAACCTTATCATTGTGCAGGTAGTGCTAAATCTGAAGGTTTAGGTATTGCGTTGATTGAGCGCATGACGGGAGATGATCCAAATGCTTTAATTGGCTTGCCCTTAATTAAACTGATTACCATGTTGCAAAAGGAAGGTGTCAACATAATATAGATTAACTCGTTAAACGCCACACTCACTTACTTCAATGGAGATTCAAATGTTTAAATCACGTTTTATGATGCTCATCCTGAGTAGCATGATGCCAATGCCGATTATAGCTGCAGATCATGCATCAGAGCTCCGTAGTACGCTCGACGATCAACAAAGTGTAGCAGTAACGATTTATAACAATGACTTAGCCTTAGTAAAAGATGTTCGTAATATCAATCTTAATACTGGATTAAATGCAGTTGCATTACGAGATGTCAGCGCACAAATTAGACCAGAAACGGCTATATTGCGTAGTATTAATGCGCCAGGCAGCTTAACCCTTCTAGAGCAAAATTTCGATTATGACTTGCTGAGCCCAGACAAAATGTTAGAAAAATTTGTCGGAAAATCAGTCACTATCATTAAAACCAACCCAGTAACAGGAATAGAAACATCAGAAAAAGCAACGGTATTGTCAGCTAATAACGGTGTCGTGCTTAAAGTTGGCAATCGCATTGAAACAGGCTTGCCCGGTAGAATTGTTTACGATGACGTTCCTGATAACTTGCGCGACCGACCTACTTTAATTACGCAAGTGAATAATAGCGGTAAACAGAACCAAACTGTAGAGCTGAGTTATCTAACAGGCGGATTAGGCTGGAAAGCGGATTATGTTGCAGAATTGAATGCAAAAGAAGACCGTCTAGACCTTTCTGGATGGGTGACATTAAGTAACACCAGTGGTGCTGGTTATAAAAATGCAAAATTACAGCTGGTTGCAGGTGATGTGAATCAAATACAACCGAATCGTAGACCAATGGCCAAAACAATGCGTGGCGATATGATGATGGCTGAAGCAGCAGCGCCAATGATGGAAGAAGGTTTACTGGAGTATCATTTATATCGTTTAGAGCGACCAACTACAATCGCTGAAAATCAAACCAAACAAGTCGCATTGCTTTCTGCTAGCGGTATTCCGGCTCGAAAATCATTGCTGTTGCGAGGTGCAGATTATTATTATAGTAATCAATACGGTGAAATCGGTACAAAATTAAAAGTCGATGTGTACGTCGAATTTGATAATAAAGAAGCGGCAAAATTAGGCATGCCATTACCAAAAGGCATTATGCGTGTTTATAAAAAAGATAGTCATGGCAATGCGCAGTTTGTTGGTGAAGATGCAATTGACCACACACCAAAAAACGAGGTCGTTCGCTTAAAATTGGGCAGCGCGTTTGATGTCACGGCTGATAAAAAGCAAACAGATTTCCAAAAAGTATCGAACAGAGAGTACAAAACCGCTTTTGAAGTGACGCTAAAAAATGCAAAAAAAGAAGCAGTGACAGTCAT
>JBFJJY010000113.1:0-5825 GCA_041612055.1 Methylophilaceae bacterium
CAGCTGCATATCAATGTACTCAATACCGTTGTGCACCATTTTCACATAGTGACCAGCGCCATCAGGACCGATGTATTCAGCACATGAAAAACCACCTTGTACTGGTTTGCCTGGTTTTCCACCTTCTAATGGTTGACCAGTTACTGGGTCAACTTTAGCTGCAATGTCTGTCCAGATTGGCTCTAATGAAGCCCAAGCTTGACGTGTACCAGATGGCATCAATGAAGGACCAAAACGTGCACCGGTCTCACCACCAGAAACACCTGAACCAATAAATTCGATGTCTTTTGCTCTTAATTCTTTTTCGCGACGAATCGTATCTGTCCACAATGCATTACCACCATCAATGATAATGTCGCCTTTTTCTAAAAAAGGTAATAGTGCGTTAATCGTTAAATCTGTTGCCGTTCCTGCTTTAACCAGTAAAACAATTTTACGTGGGCGTTTGATGCTTAGCACAAATGTGGCTAAATCAGCATGACCAATCACGCGCTCATGAGAAGGCTCATTTTTTTTGCAATATTCGATGAAATCTTTCATCTTATCTGTACTACGGTTATACACGGCTACGTTATAGCCATGATCTGCCATATTTAAGACGAGGTTTTGCCCCATTACGGCAAGGCCAATCAGGCCAATATCAGCATTTTTTGCAGTCATTTTTCAATACTCTTTCTTTAAATTGATAATTTAAATTAATAATAAAGCTATAGCTTTTGGCGCAAGCTTGCGATTCTTACTACTTAAGGGTGTTACAAAATAATTGAGTAGCTAACTGATAACCAGTTGCTGCCAATTGCGGATCATAGCGCTCGCCTTCATCGCGCATAAAGGCATGCTGTCCATTAAACTCATGCCATGAGAAAGACAAGTTAGCATCAGTGAGCTTTTGATAAACCTCCATCCGTCCCGCAGTAGGAATGTGGTTATCTTGTTTACCCCAAATCATCATCAACTCGCCTTTAATATCGCTCAAGCGATCCATGCTATGTTGATTTGGTTTATTTGGGATGATGTTGGTATGTAAATCTGTTGCATAAAAACAAGCCGTTGCTTGCACTTCTGGTTGCAACGCAGCACGGAAAGCCAAGTGTCCACCGATACAGAAACCCATAGCACCTAAGTTACCGCTATACCAATCTTGCTGTTTCAAATAGTCAATCATCGCACGATTATCACTATCGTAGCCTTGCACATCTTTGGCTGCTTTATCTGCATTGCCTTTATCTCGACCCGCATCGTCATATCCCAATACGGTGCCAATCGGATTCAACTCATGAAAGACCTCAGAGACCAATACCGCATAACCTTGACCTGCCATCATTTTAGCAGCGCGCTCTATAGGGCCTGTTTGATGAAAAATTTCTGAATAAAACAAAATAGCTGGCACTTTTTTATTGTGCGCTGGCCGATGAATGTAGGTGCGCATTAGGCCAGTTTCGGTATTTAAATCAACAACTTCTGATTGTATTAGCATCGCTCTTTAACTTATTTTTTATCCATAATCCTCTATTCTACAAGGCTTTAATGACTGTTTCATCACAATTGGCATAATTTTTGTCAAATTATTTGTAACTCAGGTTACTTTACACAATACAAAACTTGCTTTACCTTGCAATCATTGCTTTCGTTTTTGCAGATTCGAGACCACCATCATGCGTAATGCCGTCATTTTTGTCGTATTGCTTTTCATTCATCACCCTCTATTGGCTGAGCCCCGTCATGAGCTGAGCTTCAAGCTAAAAGCATCTGTTGTCAAAGTACATGTTGGTACTAAAAAAGGTGGGCACGGCGTTGGTACTGGCGTTGCAATCAGCCCAGACTTAGTTGCCACTAATTGTCATGTACTGGCTAATAGCGCTGGCGTTAGCATTAGCAAATATGGCAACACACTGACTCCTGTTGCACTTAAAGCCGATTGGAAACATGATTTATGCATTTTACGTTTTCAATATGCCGAGTTAACGCCAGTTGAATTAGGTGATTCTGAACACTTGCAATATGAGCAAGATATTTTCTCAATCGGCTTTCCGGGCGGCCCACCCAAACCACAATATACAGAAGGTAAAATTAAAGCACTTTATGCTTTTGATGATAGTCATATCATTCGCACGGATGCTTCTTTTGTCATGGGCGCCAGTGGCAGCCCTGTCTTTGATGTAAATGGAAAATTACTCGCCATTAGCACATTTAAAAGCCCAGGAAAAAACGCTTATTACTACAATATTCCCGTTAAATGGATTAAAGCATTATTAGAACAACCTGATATCACCTCAATGGAAACCGATGTTTTACCGTTTTGGGATACCCCCGAAGAGCAACGCCCTTTTTTCATGCGCGTTGTACAGCCACTTAAAAATGAACAGTGGGATGAGCTTCAGCATATTGCAAAGCTTTGGATAAAAAGTGAACCCAATTCAGCAGAAGCTTTTTACTATGCGGGTATTGCTGAGGAGAAAATGCATCACTTGAATGACGCTAAGCAATTGTTTGAGCATGCACTTGTTTTACACCCTCAACACCCCGCTACGATTGCCGAGCTAGAATGCACACAAAAAACAATGCTGGCGTGTGACACTGACCGTTTTTAATAGTCGCTACTGCGACCTGTGGAATATCCTTGCGGCACATCGTTTTGCCATTCGCCACAAGCATTGCATATATGATCGTGCATGGTAGGACTGAGCGCTAATTCATTACTGCCACAAAACTTACATGTTGTGGGGTGTATTGCTAACGCGTCCTTATGATGCGCATCATGATGCACTTGTGCGACTTTTGTGCTGCCCAAACCATACTTATTATCCATGAAGAACTCCAAGCGCTACGACCGACTACTAACAAAATTACTCGCTTTTGTCGTTGATGACAAGCAGTTTTTAATGACTTTTATGTGACGCGCGGCTGAGTCGGTCATGAATCGCCAACCACTCTGGCGACTGCGGTGGTGATTCAATGAGCAGTTTGGCTACATGCAACGCATCCATTTGATGTAACACATCGTACAATTGTTCAGCGGCACCCTCAGGATTGTCAGGTAAATTAAACGTCTTACCACCATCAATATTGCCATTACCAAACAATAAGGCAGCACAGTTTGTTTCTATTGTTGCTGCATTTAACAATGCCTCTCTGGCCAGAAATAATTGCACAGCCGTTTTAGGTGAATAATGCAACAAATGCTGGCCTGGCACTTTCGGTAATCTTTGTGGCTGCTGTTGAGCAGGTAACCCTGCTACTGCCGCTATCGCAGCTTCTGTAATCATGCCTAAACGAAGCAATTGCCATTGATTGCCATCAACTGCAACAATAGTAGACTCTATCCCAACCTCACAGGGGCCGCCATCTAACACAGCAATATGTTCTCCCAAACCGCTTTCCACGTGCCTTGCAATTGTTGGACTTAACTGGGTGTATTTATTAGCAGAAGGGGCTGCCAACCCTAATCCTGTTTGTTGTAATAGTTGTTGTGCAACGGGATGCGCAGGCACGCGTAAAGCAACTGTAGGCTCGCCAGCACGTACGATGCTTGAAACATTCGCCTTTGCAGGCAACACTAAAGTAAAAGGTCCAGGCCAAAAGGCAGAAGCCAGCTTTTGCGCTAATGGCGGAAAGCTCGCAGCCCAATCAAGCACTTGCTCACTGCTACTAATATGCACAATTAAAGGGTTATTTGCTGGACGCTCTTTAATCGCATAAATCTCGCGCAAAGCATTCTCATCGCGTGCATCTGCCGCCAACCCATAAACTGTTTCAGTCGGTATTGCCACTACTTTGCCACGTTTTAGTAAAGCCACAGCCTCTGCTAGATTAACTTGCATGCGATTTATTCAACAAAAATAAAGTCACATTTTACCTGCTTTACGAAAAGTTAAGTTAATCCGTCTCTGGCCCAATAATGGATGGATGCCCGCTTTTAGTGGCAATACACCATGGAAGCACAATCGAGACGCTGCACCCCAAACAACAACATCACCATGACTGAGCGGTATTTTTGTCACTTGGTCTGACCGTCTTAATCCACCAAACTGAAAGGTGGCTGGTAGCCCTAACGAAACCGATACAATAGGCTGACTAAAATCAACTTCGTCCTTATCTTGGTGTAAGCCCATTTTGCTACCAATCGCATAGACATTCATTAGGCAAGTGTCGGGGGTGAAATGGCTATATCCTGCCTGGTCTGCTGCACGTCGAGCTAAGTCTAAAAAAGGATCGGGAATCAGTGGCCACGACCGATTTGTAAGCTTATTTTTCGGGGCATATCCATATCCATTTTTTGTCCCGACCCAACCACACTCTCCAAAACTTGTGGTTTGCACTGACATTTTGTAACCCATTGGCGTCATCATCTGCTGTGGCGGATGCGTTTCAAAATGCTGTAATAGTTGATGACAAAGTGCATCTGCTTCAGGCAATGCAAATCCGCGCAACCAATACGCACCTGCTGCAAGCGCAATTTTTGATTCTATTTGTTCAGAAAATAAATCGGCTGTCATCGCATATTATTTTGCATTCAGAGATTTGCATACCTAAAGATTGGCTGTAATCACACTCGTTTTGCGCATAACGAGCACTATTCCAATAATATCAACAGAAAAAAGACAACTAATCTTAGCAACAAATACTTAATCATTTGATGATTAGGACTAATTTAATGCTTTTCATTATTAACAAATAAACTTATCGGTCGAAATACAATCATATGTATACACATACATTTATTCTCATAACCAACAAGGATCGGCAATGTCAATTAATCAGTTAGTTTATATTAGTCAAGCAACAAGGAAGATGTCTACTACAGACCTAAATGAAATACACAAAAAAGCACAGGACAACAACTCAACCATGGATGTAACTGGAAGCTTATTTTATAACGGTGGCTGGTTTTTACAAGTTTTAGAAGGGCCTTTAGATACGCTGAAAAAGCTTTACGATAAAATTGAAAAAGACCCACGTCACAAAAACTCACGTGTTCTATACAATGAGCCCGCAAAATTTCGTACCTTTACCCGTTGGACGATGAATATGACCAATTTAGATGATCGCCAAGCAGATAAATATGACGAACTGATTGAAGTGATTGAAGCGGCCAAATCAGACCGTAAAATTGGATCAACTTCACCAGCTGTTACTTTATTGAGAATTTTTAAAAGCTAATTTCTAAACTTTAAAGGCCGAGCATCCATCCTCGGCCTTTTTTGTTGGCTGAGCCTCAATTTGAAATGAAAAACACACACAAATTGATAACCTATCAATAACCTTCACAAAGTTAAACAACACTGTCTGCCTGTAGTCAATCGTTTAGCAATCTAAAACTAAGTCACCACAAGCATTAAATTTTTGGTTAGCACGCCTAATCTATATCGGCAGAGTCACACTAGGTCAACGACGGCTCATCCATATGCTTGCGCATACTTACTACCTTATTCACTGTGCTAACCAAATCATTGTACACAATCACAACGGCTACCATCGGCTTATCTGCACTACAATTGGTTACATTCAAATTATTATTTTGAATTTATAATCTGTCGCATGCTGCTTTCTATTAATCAACTTTTTAGCAACCATCAATACGCTTTCCCGAAATTACTCGCGTTTCGCGTACAAATGGTGCTGGCCTATCAAATCATGGCCGTGGTGGCAGGTTGGCATATTTATGAAATCACACACGATCCATTGGCATTGGGTTTAATCGGTTTAGCTGAAGTCATCCCTTATTTTTCCAGTGCTTTGTTTGCTGGGCATGCTGTTGATCATTATTACTCACGACGGTCATTTGCTATTTTAGCTGCGTCATTATTGGGCTTAAGTGCATTAAC
>JBFJJY010000114.1:0-5778 GCA_041612055.1 Methylophilaceae bacterium
CCTGCTGGCCGATGGCTACGATATTCGCACCATTCAAGAATTACTGGGACACAAGGATGTCAGCACGACGATGATTTATACGCATGTGTTGAATAAAGTCGGCCGCGGGGTGGGTAGCCCGTTGGATGGATTAAATTAGTTGTATTCAAATTAAAAAAGGACGTTGAGGCGGTGCAAAAAACATTGAAAATGATAAGGGAGTTGATTGATATCTTCTCATGTGAGCAGTCATTTTTAGATAATCGATTTGTTGGTAGTTACGTGCTTAATCTATTGGGTTTGCATGTGGGGCGACTGTTAATTAGTCATACTCTGTTTCATTTCCGCTTGTTGCTGTTGATGCCTTTAATGGATAGGGCTGATCGCAAGACGTTTAGAGAGCAGGGGTATTTAATTAAACCTAACTTTCTCTCCGACGAAGCATTTGCCGCGTTGAAAGAGGAGGTATGGCAGTATAAAGGTGATGTGCGGCAGGTCAAAGAAGGCGATACGCTGACAGAGCGGGTTTGGGTGCCTTTAAATAGTCAACAAACATTTCCAGAGTGTCACCGTTTGATTCAGCATAAAGGCTTGTCTAAACTGCTGCGCTACACATCATCAAAAAACCGTCTGCCCTTATTTCATATTGAAAATATCATGCAGCACCAAGGCAATGGGATTAAAGACTTACAAAAAGATGTGCATTGCGATATTTTTCATCCTACTGTCAAAGCATGGCTTTTTATTGATGATGTTGTTGAAAACGGCCCTTTTCGATATATTCCAACTTCACACCGTTTGAGTTGGGAAAAGATTAAATGGCATTATAGGGAAAGTTTAATCTCCTCTAAAAGTCGCCAAGGACCTATTCCAGGCCGTTATTGGACGGGCGCTTTTCGGTTATCCAAGCAAGATGCTGTGCGGATGAATTTGCCGCCATTAAAAGCAATCACTGTTCCAGCAAACAGCCTTGTTATTGTCAATACGCATGGATTTCATTGTCGTGGCAATGCTGTCAAAAAAACGCATCGTTTGGCGATTTGGATGCAGTCACGAGATAATCCATTTAATCCGTTTCCACTACCGTTCCCTTATCATGTCGCTAAGTTGTTTGATGACTTTTGGCGGAAAGAATCGGCAAGAATCGATGCGAGAATGCTTAGCAATGGTGAATTGATATATAAGAAGGGCGGGCTGACCTTAAATGAACCAAGCTAACCATTTAACACTGTTTGATGGGTTTAACGATGGAATAAAGAAGGGTAAAAATGGGAAAGTTTGACAAGTATTTAGTAAAGCCAAATGCGAAGTTTTCGTTAGAGAATATTAGCCCTGATGACCGTTCAGAGCGTGGTGAAAGTAAAGCGGCTGATTTGGAGGCATTAACGAAGATTGGGGCTGAGATTAATACCTTGCAAGACATTATGTATGCACAGGGAAAACATAAAATTTTATTGGTTTTGCAAGGGATGGATGCGAGTGGTAAAGATGGGACTGTGAAGCATGTGTTTAGTGAATGCGATCCTTTGGGCATTCGCTTAGCGAGCTTTAAAAAGCCGACAGATGATGAGTTGGCGCATGATTATTTATGGCGTGTGCATGCTCGAGTGCCAAAAAACGGTGAGATAACGATTTTTAACCGTAGCCATTATGAAGATGTGCTGATTGTGAAAGTGCATGATTGGATTGATGATAAAACGTGTCAGCAGCGTTATGCACAGATTAAAGATTTTGAACGGATGCTGACTGAGAATGGTACGACAATTATTAAGTGCTTTTTACATATCTCGAAAGAAGAGCAAAAAGAGCGCATGATAGAGCGCTTAACGAATGAAGATAAAACATGGAAGTTTAACCCTGGTGACTTGGTTGAGCGCGATTTGTGGCCAGCATATATTAAGGCGTATGAAGATGCGCTTGAGGCAACATCGACCAAAGAGGCGCCTTGGTATGTGATTCCAGCCAACTCTAAAACCAATCGCAACTTGCTGATTTCTCGCATTTTATTAGACACTTTGCAAAGCTTGAAACTGGCCCATCCGCCAATTCCAGAGGAATTTAAAAGTATTGTGGTCAAAGATTAATTGACCATCTTTTGTTCGGATTAAGTCGGTTATAATGTGTTGATGACTCAAATAGAAATATTAATTGGCTTAGTTTTTGTACTGATTTTGCTGGTCGCTTGGTTGATTTGGCATACCTTGAATAGCGCCAAACATGCGCCATTATTACAAAGCCTAGAAGACAAACATCGCGCTATGCTATTGGATATCAACAATGGCTTAAATAGCTTGGGCGATAGACTCAATCACAGCGCACAAGATAGTAGTGATCGCTTAAAAGCCAGCGTGGCACAAGAGTTAAGCTCTACGCGCGAAGCCATGCAAAAGCTGCAACTTGAACAAAGCAATAATCTCTCGCAAACCCGCGAAACAGTTCTAGAAAAGCTGCACACCACGTTAGCCGAGCAAGGCAAATCGCAACAAGGCTTAATTAACGACACCATGTTAAAAGCCACCACCACGTTGACGCAAAGCATTGAAAGTTTGAGCAAAATTGTCGATGCGCGCCTAGAAGAGATTGGCGGCAAGGTGTCAGAACGCTTAGAAGAGGGCTTTAAAAAGACCAACGAGACCTTTATTAGCGTGATGCAACGGTTGGCGACCATTGATGAGGCGCAGAAAAAAATTGATGGTTTGAGCACGAATATGGTGAGCCTACAAGAGCTGTTGGGCGATAAAAAAAGCCGTGGTGCTTATGGCGAAGTGCAACTAGAAGGGCTGATTCGCAATGTATTGCCTGAGCAAAGTTTTAAGATGCAACACAACTTTGACAATGGTACACGGGTGGATTGCGCATTATTTCTGCCAGAGCCAACAGGGACGGTTGCTGTTGACAGTAAATTCCCGCTTGAGAACTATCATCGTATGTTCGACCGTGAGTTGAATGATGCTGAAAAAGCCATCGCCACCAAACAATTTAAAGCCGATGTCAAAAGGCATATAGATGATATTGCCACCAAATATAATATTCCCAATGTAACGTCCGACGGTGCAGTGATGTTTATTCCAGCGGAGGCAGTTTTTGCTGAGATTCATGCGTATCACCCTGATGTGGTTGATTATGCGATGAATAAGCGGGTGTGGGTGGTTTCTCCCACCACTTTAATGGCGGTGCTGAATACCGCGCGCGCTGTGCTAAAAGATGTGGAAATGCGTAAACAAGTACATATTATTAAAGATGAGCTTGGCAAGCTAAGTAAAGACTTTAATCGTTTTGATACGCGTATGAAAAAGCTGGCAGATAATATCCGCCAAGCACATGAAAACGCGCAAGATGTGCATATTAGCAGTCAAAAAATCTCACGCCGTTTTTCACAAATTGAACGTGTTGAGTTAAGTAATCAACCTGTTGATTTGCTGGATGCGGTGGATGATGACTAATTTAAACTAAAACATTAAATAAAGAAATTAAGTTAATGAATATAAAAGTATTATATTTTGCAAGAATTAAAGAATCTGTGAATTATTCCACAGAAGACATTGTGTTGCCTGCTGAGGTTTCAACGATTAAAACACTCAAAAGCTACTTAGCTAAACGTGGTGAAGTATGGGCAGATTTATTCAGCGGCAAACAAGTGGTCAGAGCGGCGATTAATCATGATTTGGTTGATGACATGATGGCGATTAATGATGGTGATGAAGTCGCCTTTTTCCCCCCAGTTACAGGCGGCTAGGCGCATTATTTCATCATGACGGTACGCGTACAAACAGAAGACTTTGATCTGGCGGCAGAGCTGGCTGCGCTGCGTTTAGCCACTGCCGACATTGGTGCCGTAGTGAGTTTTATTGGGCAAGTACGTGATATGAATGATGGCGATGCAGTGAATACGCTGACTTTAGAGCATTATCCTGGCATGACGGAGCGGTCGTTAGCAGCGATTGCGCAAGAAGCCAAAGCGCGTTGGGATATTATCAGCAGCGTGATTATTCATCGTGTGGGCACGTTGAAGCCATTAGACCAAATTGTGTTTGTGGCGGTGGCGAGTGCACATAGAGGTGAGGCGTTTAAAGCGTGCGAATTCATCATGGACTATTTAAAAAACCAAGCACCGTTTTGGAAAAAAGAATCAACGCCTGATGGCGAACGTTGGGTAGAAGCAAAAAGCAGCGATGAAGCAGCACAAACGCGCTGGAAACAATCATGATTGGGCAATAGATAAACAGTATGCAAATTTTAAATGAACAAGCACTCAATGCGAGTGTGCCTTTACATGATTTAGCGTTTAAAACGACAAAAGAGCTGATTAATCAAAAAGATAATCAACCACATGTACACGGCTGGATTGCGCAAGCAGAAGCCAAAAAAGCAGCGATGTTTGGTCTGCGCATGCGTCAAGCAGGCTTTAATATGTTGGTACTTGGTCAGCATGGCAGTGGTCGCACTTCGCTGATGCTAAGTGCCATGCAACAAGTGGCAAAAGAGCAGGGCGAACAGTTACAAGACTTAGTCGCGGTTTACCACTTTAATCAAGCTAATCAGCCTTTTTTAATGAAGTTACCCATAGGGCTAGGCGTTAAATTAGCGGCGCAAATGGATGTGTTCTCTCGTGCGTTTATGGCAGAACTCCCCGTCTTCATTACCATTAAAGAAAAAAATGAGGCTGTTAGTAAAGCGGAATCTTGGTTAAGTGAGGCTGTGCAAGGTTTGGTGTCGCTTGCTGAGGGGAATCGTCAATTGATTCAATATGTTGAATCCGTTAAAAAAGATGTGATTAGCTTCTTAAAAGTGTATCCCACGCCTGCCAGTAATGATGTGGAAGGCGCTTTGGAAGCGCTGATGACGGATGGTTTTTTGAATCGCTTCCGCGTTAATGTGTTAGTCGACAATCGCAATGCGTCGGAGCAAGGTCTTTTACAGCCGGTTATTTACGATAATGACCCTAGCTATCAATCCTTGTTTGGCAGCATAGAAAGCGCTGCCGAGCAAACCCATGAATTTATGCGCTTGCGTGCCGGTAAGTTGCATCAAGCGGATGGCGGCATGTTGTTAGTACAATTGCGCGATATTTTGAATGATGAGCACAATGGCGCGCAGATGCTAGAAAAGTTATACCGCTTTTTGCGCAACGGCACTTTGCAATTTGAAGACGCGGCAGGTAGTGGTCAAAGTGCAGGTTATGTGTTGGCGAACACCTTAATTCCGTTACGGGTTAAATTGGTCTTGGTTGCTATGCGCGAAGATTTTTATAATTTGTTAGAAGAAAACCCAGACTTTTTCGACCATTTCCCCATTAAAGTAGAGTTTGCCGATAGCATTAATGCCAATGCAGAAAATTATGCCGCAGTAGCTGGCTATGTGGCGCAAAAGTGCGAGCAACACCAATGTGCACATTTTAATGCAGAAGCGGTTGCAACCCTGATTGGCGCATTGCAACGATTGGAAGAAGATCAGGCGCGCATTAGCACCAACTTTGCCTTTTTAGAGCGTCTGATGTTGGAGGCGGCTTCCTATGCTGGCGATGCTGATGTTGTGACACAAGCCCATGTGCAAGCGGCGATTAATGCCCGCAACCAACGCCATCAATACTTTGAAACGCAAATTCGCGAATCCATTATTGATAATGAATTATTGATTCAAGTACATGGTGAAGTGGTTGGGCAGATTAATGGTTTAACCCATATAGAGCTAGGCGATGCCAGTTTTGGTTCACCAATTCGCATTACTGCACGTTGTTATCCTGGCCAAAAAGGGCTGATTAATATCGACCGCGAAGTGAATATGAGTGGCCCGAACCAC
>JBFJJY010000115.1:0-5767 GCA_041612055.1 Methylophilaceae bacterium
ACGCTGCTCAAACGCTCGCCTGTAACCTCATCCATTATTTATTTAGCGGTTGGGATTATTGTTGGGCCAACGGTTTTAAACTTATTTCACTTTAATCCGCTTAAAGAATCCGCATTATTAGAAATATTAACTGAAGTTGTTGTATTAATTTCATTGTTCTCTGCTGGGGTTAAAATGCCAACGCCTTTTAAACTGGCTCATTGGCAACGACCTATTTTATTAGCTACCTCATCCATGGCCATTACCGTGATGATGGTCGCTGCATTCGCTTATTTTTTACTGGGTTTGCCAATCGGCGCTTGTGTGTTACTTGGCGCCATCCTGGCACCAACCGACCCAGTATTGGCAACCGATATTCAAACGCGTCATCATGGCGATCGTGACTCGCTTCGCTTTACCCTCACCAGCGAAGCAGGCATGAATGACGGTAGTGCATTCCCATTTGTCATGCTAGGGTTGGGCCTACTTGGCTTACATCAAGTTGGTGACTTTGGCTTAAATTGGCTATTGATTGATGTGCTTTGGGCCACCGTCGCTGGTGTCGGCATTGGTCTAATTGGCGGCGTGAGCCTCGCTCATCTCGGCTGGAAATTACGCAGATATCCCTATAAACATGATTTGTTAGACGACTTTCTAGGGCTTGGCTTGATTGGTGTTGTCTATGGCATTAGCCTGATGACACACACTTGGGGCTTTTTAGCCGTCTTTTTTGCCGCAGTCGCATTGCGTCAAACAGAATCAAAATTGGTAAAGTCGGCTCACACAATGGCTGAAACGTCGCTTGTTTCTAAAGCCGATACCAATCATTTTCCACACCTTGAAACAGGCGCCGAACCAACCATTAGTGAAGGCTCTTTACTATTTAAAGAGCATTTAGAAAGACTGTCAGAAGTCTTATTAATTCTACTGATTGGCGGCACATTGTTTCTCAACTCATGGAGCTGGAAAGCGGTCAGCATCGCGTTGTTCCTATTCATCATTGCGCGCCCCGTTAGTGTATTGATTGGCCTACTAGGCACAACACCTAATTGGCGCATTACTGGTATGGCGGGTTGGTTTGGCGTGAGAGGCATCGGCTCTCTTTATTATTTAATGTATGCCATCCAACACGGTTTAGCAGAAGAACTGGCATTACAACTTACGCAAATCACACTAATCGTCGTGACGCTTTCCATCATTGTGCATGGCATCAGTGTCAAACCATTAATGAATCGATTCTGGCGTAGCAATCGATAAGCGATTAAACCAACTGTTTTTTGAAAAATGCAGTCGTGCGCGTCCAAGCAAGCTTAGCTTGCTTTTCGTCATATCATGGCGTTGAGTTGTTGTGAAAAACCATGTTGGATATTTGCATACTATAACGCGTCAACCTGAGTATCGATTTCAGTCTTGTCCATTCGCCTGACCTGTCATATTTAAAGAGCTAATAGTTCAACAGCTGATCATTCAACAACACGTAAAAGCGCATAGCTAAATCCGACAAGCCGACTCAGCATTTCTTTTAACAATCTCAAAGCCATCATTAGCGCCTGTCGCTAGCGCATATGGATTTTCTCTAATGTATTGAATATATTCCATTTGATGCGCACTCAACTTAGTCGCATATTGCTCCGCAATACAGGCACATGCGGATGCTGAATCCTTTTTGCTACAGCTTGCTACTACCTGTTTCGTTAATGCATCCGGCCATGGCGTTGTGTTTTGTTGGCTTCCAGTCACTTCTGCGCGCTTTTGTGAGATAAAAGCATACATCAGCTCCAAACTGGCCCTTAACTTACCAAATTGTGCGGTTTGTAAAATATCAGGTGCTGCAACCATTAAGTTAGTCGCATCCACATTAAAGGTCGCCTCATTGACGGTCTGTTGAGGTAATTCATAACCTTGTGCGCCCAACATTATTTTTTTTGCAGGTTGTGCATCTAATACAGCATTGGCTTCATCAATGTGCGCTTGCGGCAGCTTCACTATCAATTTGGCTAGGCAGTTTTCATCCTCAACGCGTTCTATTGCTACGCTAACTTCCTTTGTTTCTAGCGCATGTTTAAAAGCAGGTGGAATTTTTTGGCTTAGATAATTGGTTTCGTTTTCTGTGAGTTGATTAAGTTGGCTATCAGATAAGCAGGTTGCCAATGCAAAGCTACCACTCAACATACTCAATAAAAAAATAAATAGTCTTATCATTCACATTACTCCAATTTAAACGTTTGCAATCTGACCACTCAGCCGTGAAAGCGTTCTATCATTTCAACAAAATGACAGAACAAACTGGTTTAGCGCTGACTGAGTCATAGGTTTTCCACATTTTCTCTATATAAGCTGGCTTGCTGTCGGATGTTGGCTTGCTCCGCTTCGCTCATCTTGTTCAGCTGCATATTGACAATGCCCAGTCTTGGATTATTAGCCAATTTAACTTGATGTCGCTGAAAGAAATCCCAATAAAGGCTATTAAATGGGCACGCATTTTCACCTATTCTGGTTTTGAATGAATACTGGCAATCGCCACAATAATTACTCATTTTATTGATGTATGCGGCTGATGACACATAAGGTTTAGTTGCCAATAATCCACCATCTGCATATTGGCTCATGCCAATAGTATTAGGCATTTCCACCCATTCAAATGCATCAATATAAATGCCTAAATACCATGCATGCACCTCATTTGGGTTGAGTCCCATTAATAATGCAAAATTACCAATCACCATTAAACGCTGAATATGGTGTGCATACGCATGATCTAGCGACTGCGTAATGCAATGCTTCATACAATTCATATTGGTTTTGCCATCCCAAAACCAACTTGGCAATGGCTGTTGATGATCGAAATAGTTCGTTGTTTGCATATTAGGCATATGCGCCCAATAAAAACCTCTGACAAATTCACGCCAGCCTAAGATTTGACGAATAAACCCTTCAACGGCTGCCAAAGGATAATTTTTTTCGACATAAGCTCGCTCTGCTTTAGCAATCACTTCTGCTGGTGAAAGCATTTTTACATTCAGTGAAAATGAAATAAGCGAGTGAAATAGTCGAAACTCATTTGTATGCATAGTATCTTGATAAGCACCAAAATAAATCAGATGATTCTCAATAAAATCATCCAATAGTTGTAGCGACTCTGCTCGATTAACAGGCCATCTAAAGGCCGTTGCATTTGGCTCACCCATGGTGGCAATCTGCTGACTTTTTATTTCATTCCAAATGAGATGATGATCATGAATGGGGCGGCTGTCAGGTGGTGCTGGCGGCTGCCCATGCCAATATTGTCGATTCTCTTTATCATAGTTCCACTGTCCACCAGCAGGCTTTTGCTTATCATCCAATAGAATTTGGTGCTTGATGCGCATGTGTCGATAAAAGCGCTCCATCAACCAGTTACCATTCCCAAAGAAACGACCTGCCTCGTCTCGCTCTGTCAAAAAATGCTCTGCTGAACACATGCTGTAAGGAATATCAAGATTGCTAACAAATGTCTTAAGCAACTGGTCCACTCTATACTCATCAGGCGCTAAATAAGCAAAGTGTTCAATCTGGTTGTGGGCAATAAGATGATTTAAGTTTTGACTAAAATCATGGCCGTTTTTTGGATCAGAAATGCTCAAATAATGAATCTGATGACCTTTGTTTTTTAATGCATCTCTAAAAGCACGCATCGCAGCAAATACTGCAATAATCTTTTGCGCATGATGCAGTACGTAATTGGTTTCCTGCTGAATTTCCATCATGACATACAACGTATTGTCATCAACCGTATTAAACCAAGTATGATTTTCGTTGAGCTGATCGCCTAGAATTAATCTTAATGTTTTCATTTAATTGCGCGTTGTTTCTGATGTCGACAGGCATTAGAGCAGTACTTCACTTCTTCCCAAACTGTCGCCCATTTTTTTCGCCAACTAAATTCACGACGACAAACCACACATATTTTGACAGGAAGGTCGCCCTTTTTAATCATGGATAATCTCTAGCATTTTCTCTTTAATTTGGATGCTTATATTGGGTAGGGCTATAAGCGCGCGTAATTTTTACAGTTCTTAATGCCATATGTTTACAAGATTTTGTTCTTACTCGCTTGCGCCACAGCTTATAACTGCCAAAGGTTAACCACGCTTTCATTCGTTTCTTTAATGCATTTTCGTCTAAGCCATATAAACGTTCAATCGCATCAAAGGTGGTTTTATCTTCCCATGCCATTTCAATGATTCTCGATTGATCCTGCTCAATCAACGCATCATCAATTGCTACTATCGGGTTTTTATTGAGTGATTTTTGCTTCATATGATGTTTAAGGGTTAAGGTTTGTTGTATATCAGTTGATTGAATACGACATAACCTCAAAAAAAACGTTCCTAAACACCTTATATCCTTGCCTAAAATAGTAAACGTTGTTGTAACGCTGAACTTTGAATCTCTCGCATCATCCTATTCAAGTTCAATTATTCTATTGCTAGGCACATTCAATTGCTTCATATCGTTTGGTTTAAACGTGATCTCAGAATAGACAATCACGCTGCGCTAGCGAGCGCACTCAATAAGGGGGCCATCTTAGCCCTTTACTGCTGGGAGCCGCGCATGTGGTCGGGGGATGATGCCTCATTAGCTCAACAAGCCTTTATTGGTGAGTGCCTGCGCTCACTCAGACAAGCACTGAATGCGCTGGATATTTCTTTGCATATTTCATCACTCGGCATCATAGAAACGCTGACTTTTATTGAGCAACAGCAATCCATTGTTGAAATACATAGTCATGAAGAAACGGGCAACTTGACCAGTTATCATATTGATCAAGCCGTTGCAAAATGGTGCAAAGTGCATCGTGTGCTTTGGCATGAGTATCCACAAAATGGTGTGGTTCGCCGATTAAGAAATCGTGATGAGTGGCATGCGCATTGGGAAAACCATATGCGTGCACCACTTGTGCACCTTCAACCATCTTCTATTAAGCACCCTGTGATTACGCTACCAAAACAAGCGGTGATTAGAGCGCGTGGTGAAGATAAACCGCAGCGACAACTCGGCGGCAGACCAGAAGCTTTATCGATTTTAAATAGCTTTCTCACCCATCGCGCTAGTCGTTATCGCGGTGGCATTTCTAGTCCGATTAAAGCCAGTGAGGCGAGCTCACGTTTATCACCTTATTTAGCTTTTGGCTGTTTATCCATGCGAGAAGTCGTGCAAGCTAATCGACAAATGATTGCAAAATATAAAGACGATGGTTTAAGTGCAAAACATCCTCTGATTTTAGGCTTAAGAAGCTTTGAAAGTCGGTTGCACTGGCATTGTCACTTTATGCAAAAATTGGAAAGCGAACCTACACTAGAAATACAACACATGCACTCTGCACATAGTGGCATGCGAGATGAAACACTAAGCGACACTGAGTCACAAAGACGTTTACAAGCATGGTGCAAAGGTGAAACAGGTTGGCCACTGGTCGATGCCTGTCTTGCCATGTTGCGACAAAAAGGTTGGATTAATTTCAGAATGCGCGCCATGTTAATGAGTACCGCGTCTTATTTACTGTGGCTGCACTGGCGAGAAACTGGCCTACATTTAGCGAGAGAATTTATCGATTACGAACCTGGTATACATTGGCCACAAGTACAAATGCAATCTGGCTCTACAGGTATTAACACCTTACGCATCTACAATCCCATCAAACAAGCAAAAGATCAGGATCCAAGAGGAGAGTTTGTAAGGCAGTGGATTCCGGCGTTAAGACGTGTGCCTGATACTTGGATTTTTGAGCCCCATTTAATGCCCGCTC
>JBFJJY010000116.1:0-5736 GCA_041612055.1 Methylophilaceae bacterium
AGGCTCCGAGAATTCATTAGATGTAGTGTACAGTTTTAGTTTTGATTAGTGTCTGTAGTTTAAAAGGATAAAAATGACGGAAATTTTAGTATTGTATTACTCGCAAGGGGGTTCGGTGCGAGACATGGCGCAGCTTATTGCAAGAGGAGTAGAAAGTGTTAAGGGAATTAAAGCACGTATTCGCACCGTACCTAAGGTCTCAGCTAATTGCGAGACTACAGAATCCGACATTCCCAATGCAGGCGACCCTTATGTTGAACTTGCCGATCTAGAAGAATGTGCCGGATTAGCGCTAGGTAGCCCAACCCGATTTGGCAACATGGCAGCACCTATGAAATACTTTTTAGATAGCACCTCTAGCTTATGGTTAAAAGGTACGCTCATTAATAAACCTGCTTGTGTATTTACCTCTAGCGGCTCTATGCATGGTGGCAATGAAAGTACATTACTTACCATGATGCTCCCTTTATTACACCATGGCATGATTATTCTCGGTCTTCCTTACAGTGAGCCTAGCTTAGCAACAACCCAAGCTGGCGGCACACCTTATGGTGCTAGTCATATTGGTGGCGCAATGGATGATAAGCCGATCACTGAGGATGAAAAAAAATTGTGTTTAGCATTGGGTAAGCGCTTGGCAGAAACTGCATTGAAGTTAAATCCTTAATATGAATCTACATCTAGAGGCGCAACAGTTCTTATTCAGTGCGCAAAAAGGCGTTCTTTCTACCCACTCCACAAAGTTTGCAGGCTATCCTTTTGGCTCTGTCACACCATTTGTGTTGAATCATCAAGGCATGCCTGTGATTTTAATTAGCAGCTTAGCTGAGCATACGAAAAACATCATTGAGAACGCCCATGTTTCTTTACTGGTGTTTAACAATGAAAATGATTTGCAAGCCAATGCACGCCTGACCTTACTCGCCAAAGCAGAACAAACCGATAAAAATGACGCATTAATGCGAGCGCGTTATTTACGCTATCTGCCACAAGCTGAATCGTATTTTGACGCGCATGATTTTACGTTTTATACGCTATATATTACCCATGGTCGTTATATTGCTGGCTTTGGCAAAATGGGTTGGATAGAAGGTGATGACTTCCAAATACCAACGAATCCTTTGTTTACCGAAGAAATTAATATTGTTAACCACATGAATCAAGACCACGCCGACAATTTAAAAGCCTATTGTCAGCATTATTATCAGCTAGAAACGCCATCTGTAGCGATGATTGGTATTGATAGCTTAGGTTTCGATGTTCGCATTGATTCAGGCCAACAATTGCGGTTTAGCTTTACGCAAGCCATCAGTAATGCACAAGAAGCGAGAGCAGCTTTAGTCGCCATGGCAAAAACATGTCGCGCTTAATTCCATCCAGTACCGTTAAATGGTTGCAGCTTGGCGCATCAATCAGCCTAGTTGCATTGATTATTTTATGTCTATCATGGGAAATATTGCTCGCACCACTTAATGCCAATGGCTCTTTACTTTTTTTAAAAGGCTTACCTTTGCTTACCCCATTATTCGGCATTCTCAAAGGCCGTCGCTATACTTATCAATGGGCCAGCATGTTGATTTTGCTCTATTTTATTGAAGGCGTTGTGCGCGCATGGTCTGATCAAGGCTTATCCGCCCAACTCGCCTTGATAGAAACCGCATTAAGTGTGATCTTTTTTGGTTGTGCAATTTTTTATGCTCGTCATACGCGTAATGCAGGCTTGTAATTTATAATAACCCTATGCGAATTTTAATTTCTAATGACGACGGCTACTTATCTAACGGTATTGCCACTCTAGTCACACATCTAGCGGAGATTGCAGATGTCACGGTGGTTGCCCCAGATCGCAACCGCAGTGGCGCCAGCAACTCACTCACTTTAGACAGACCCTTGTACATCAAAGAAGCAAGCAATGGCTTCTTTTATGTGGATGGCACACCAACCGATTGTGTACATGTAGCCTTAACAGGCCTCATGACAGAAATGCCAGATTTGGTCATTTCAGGGATTAATGATGGCGCTAACATGGGTGACGACACCATTTACAGCGGCACGGTTGCAGCTGCAATGGAAGGCTATTTATTAAACATTCCAGCGATTGCTATTTCGATGTCACAACACAACGCAACCCACTTTGAAACAGCAGCAAAAGTCGCTGTCGAACTAGTACAACATTATATGCGCAAGCCTTTCCAGCCGCCTGTTCTACTCAATGTCAATGTGCCTGATGTGCCATATGAAGCGCTAAATGGCAAAGTCATCACGCGATTAGGGAAACGACACAAGGCCGAACCTGTCATTAAACTCAAAACGCCACGCGGTGAACCCGTTTATTGGATAGGCGCAGCAGGACAACCAAATGACGGTGGTGAAGGCACTGACTTTTATGCAGTCGCCAATCATCAGGTATCAATTACCCCAATACGGGCAGACTTAACCAAATATGAACAATTAACAGAATTAAAGAATTGGCTCGAGTAATTAATGGCGTTAAAAACACTGAATAAAAAATCTGGCATTGGCATGACCTCAGCACGAACGCGTGATCGCATGTTAGCGCGTCTGCGTGAGCAAGGTATCAAAGATGAAGCAACTTTATCGGCTATTGGAGAAATTCCACGGCATATTTTTGTTGATGAGGCACTATCGATTCGTGCTTACGAGGATGTTTCATTACCAATTGGTCATGGTCAAACCATCTCCCAGCCCTATATCGTGGCGCGCATGACGGAAATTTTGCGTAATGATAGGCCATTAAATAAAGTATTAGAAATTGGAACAGGCTGTGGCTATCAAACAGCTGTGCTCTCTCGTGTTGCCTCTGAAGTGCTGTCTGTAGAACGTATACGCCCTTTATTATTAAAGGCGCGTGATCATTTACGTGCGCTGAAGTGTACCAATGTTAAACTAGACCATGCTGATGGTAGTAAAGGTTTAGAAGATTATGCGCCGTTTGATGGCATTATCGTCACAGCAGCAGCAAGCCATATTCCGCAAAACCTGTTATCCCAGTTAGCAGAAGGTGGCAGAATGGTGATTCCAATTGGTACCGAGTCGCAAACGCTTTATTTAATAGAGCGTTTAAATAATGAGTTCATCAAAACAGAATTAGAGGCGGTTAAATTCGTTCCCTTACTAGGTGGTTTAAGTTAATGAAATATAGTGTTGTAATTGGTTTTTTAGTCTTATTTACTGTGGGTTGTGCCAGCCACACTCCTGCACCCGTTGTTAATCGTTCACCGCAAGCGGCTACCGCGAAGACCGCAACTCCCACTGCTAAAAGTGATGACTGGCGACCAAATAGTTATACCGTTAAAAAAGGCGATACGTTATATAGTATTGGTCTAGAGTATGGCTATGATTACCGGGAAATTGCAGCGGCTAATAATATTTATGCACCTTACACCATTAAAATTGGTCAAGTACTCAATTTTTCTAGTCTTAATAAAGAAATAACCACGAACACAAAGCCAACGACTTATGAAAGCGAAGATGGCGTCATCATCTCTCCAATTGATGTTGATTCACCAACTATTGAGGAAACATCCAATACTTCGCCCTCACCCTCTTCTTCGCCTTCAACATCTACCGTATCGGCAACGCCACCTGCATTAAGCGCGCCTAAAGCAATCCGTGAACCGTATAGTTTGGAAGCCTTTAACCGTGTTCCAGTACCAGAAGCACCACCTAGTGTTGTGACAAAAACAGAAACGACAACACCTAAAGTAACAGAACTGAAAAGTACCGAAGTCACCACTAGCGCTGAGAGTACGCCAAGCAAAACAGCATCATCTGTTGTAGAGGGCGTCACTTGGTTCTGGCCTACAGAAGGTAAAGTTACAGCAAAATTTAATGCCGCGAGTAATAAAGGCATTGATATAGCAGGTACCAATGGTCAAGCCATCAACGCCTCTGCAGATGGCAAAGTGATTTATACAGGCGCTGACTTACGTGGCTATGGAAAGCTGGTTATTATTAAGCATAACAATGCGCTGTTATCTGTCTATGCACACAATAGCAAGATTAATATTAAAGAAGGACAGATTGTCAAAGCAGGACAAAAGATTGCTGAGATGGGTAATACAGATACCAATAGTGTAAAGTTACATTTTGAGATCCGTCAAAAAGGTAAATCCGTTGACCCCGCTTTGTTCTTACCGCAAAATTAGTTGCATATCGATATTCGAAAGGTAGGCTGTTATGGATCCAAATAAGTATCTCAAAAATGCAGATATTCGTCCAGAATCGCTATTACGGACAATCGCTTCAACTGCCGCCTTTCTATTGATGGTTATCGGCATCATCGGTGCAGCATTAGATGTTTTTAAAGAAGATGGTCTACTGACTAGAAGCCTGTCTTATCTCTTTCAATCGACGCAGACAATGTTGCTGATTCCGGTCATTATTATTGCTCTTTGGCTATTAAATCGCTGGATTAGTGCGCCAAACAAAACCGAAACGAAAAAAAGTGGTAATTTGCCTATGTACATAATGATCTTACTAGGCGCATATTATGCCTTTCAATTTGTCACGACTGGTGGCATTTAAAATGAATCGTTTTTAAATCAACCGACAACCGTCCAAAGACAAGTATGAAAAAAGCCGCATCTCATGCGGCTTTTTTTTTTACGGCAGAAGCGAGTTATTTCTTTTTTGCTGCTTCATCTGAATAATACTGATGCACTGCTTTCATATCTTTTTCACGTGCCCATTTAATAATTTCATCTAGTGCAGGTGCACCAATTTCACCTTGTTGCGCATGAATACCTGCTTGGTCTCTGACAACCAAAATGCCTGGAATTTTATTCACTTCAAAATACTCAGCAATTTCTGGATCTTTCTCTGTATCGACCATACCAAATACAATATCAGGATTTTTTTCAGCGGCAGCTTCAAATGTCGGCGTGAAAGCAACACAAGGGTCACACCAAGGTGCCCAAAAATCAACAATCACAAAATTATTCTTTTCTATTGTGTCTTTAAAATTCTCTTTTGTCAGTGCTACAACCGCCATGGGGTATCCCTATAAAGTAAATAAATATCACATTTTATCAGATGATAGGTTGATTCCACACTCCCTCGTAAAACAGTTCTGCTAGCGGGCGACGTTTTCTTGGTGCTAATTCGCGCTCTTTGAGCTCATCCGACAAAGTATCCGCATCGGTTGCATAACCAACAGCCAACATTGACATCATGTCAATCTGATCTGGAATGCTAAATGCAGCACGTGCCTTTTCACCATCAAAACCGCCCATTTGATGAGTAACTAAACCCATGCTTGTCGCCTGGAGGCATAAGCTTACAGCGGCGGCACCTGTATCGTAATTTGCCCAACGGTTAAGTTTTTGATTATGACTAAACAAAGTGTCTGCACAAATCAATATCAACACCGGTGCATCTTTTGCCCACGTTTGATTGCCTGGAACAATACAATCAAATGCTTTTTCCCAAGCCGCTACATCTTGATTCTTATCCCAAACAATAAAACGCCAGGGCTCATCACCAAAACAAGATGGTGCCCAACGGGCTGCTTCTAGTAAGCTGATAATCTGTGTTTGACTGACCGCTTTATTCGCATCATAAGCACGGGGACTCCAGCGGTTAGCGATCACATCATGAATAGGGGCTTGTGTTGTTGCTGGCTTTTGCATGTATTAATTCCAATCAATTGTTAATCTTATTAATTTAGTTTTGTAAAAATGGATAGTCTGTATAACCTTCCGCTCCACCGCCATA
>JBFJJY010000117.1:0-5700 GCA_041612055.1 Methylophilaceae bacterium
TGACACACAAACCAATAATGCACCAAATGTGGCAAATCCAATCGCAATGCGTAACCACATGATGCGCTTCACGATAATTGTTAACTCATCTTTATGCTGCTTACGTTTCGCCTCCGTTAACTCATTGACGAGTCTTGCACGATCAATCGCGCGGGCTAAGCGCCCGACCATGACCCCTAATATTGAACCAATACCTGTCAATAAAAACACAGGGGCAACAGCATCGCGAATGGCTTCTGAAACGAGATGAATATCAGTAATCGGCATCATATTGTATTTGGAAAAATCGATGGAATAAGGTTATCAAGCAGAATACAGCAATTCAAAAATAGAAGAAATGCTTAATCGTTAACCTCATATAAAATCATGACTTCATTACGCCGCAAGAACGGTGGCGTCCACGGCGCATTGTAACGAGCCAATTCAGGCTTGCCTATTGGTGTAATATTTTTGCTTTGCATCCAGGCTAACAATTCAGCGGTCTTTTTGGCGACTTTCTCCTCACCAGCAAACCAAGTAAACCGTATAACGGCAAAGCGCTGACTTGGCAATTCACGCAAATTGACAGCTGGATTATTCGGTTTCGGCAGTGTGGCTAAGGTATATTTACTCGGCATCACAAAATGCATACGCCAATTGCCATCGGTTTTTTCCATGGTGACTGGCGCAGTCATGCTGATTTTTTCTGATGTTGCTTCCATCGTCACTGGTGCTGTCATACTGATTTTTTCATTACCGCCTGCAGGCGCAGTATTATTACCAAAAATATAATCGGCAATTCGTCTAAATCCAGCGCTAGAAGCATCATCCAAATCGCCAGACACTACAGTTTCGGCTATGATTTTGGGCGCGTAAGCACGCAGCTCAAATGGTGCTGCGCTATCTAGCACCGTATATTTTGGTTCTTCAACTGCCATGGCATGTCCTACAAAAAATACAGCAAACAATGCTAAAACACGACTTTTCATCCAGCCATCCTAATTGATTAACAGAAGCCTATTTGAACAAACGTGTGTATAAAGGTTGCACATGAGCGATACCAACCTTTAATCAATCTATTGCCATGCGCTGAGCTGCTAGCTGAATCAAATGTGCTAATTTAAAAACAACAGGTTAATCATCAAGCCAAAATACAGGAGTGCAAAAATAGCAACAATCCAAAAAACTTTCAGCATATTCTTATTGATATTAGTTAATATGGTATTGTTTTCAACCAATAACTCAATCAGTTTATCTTCATTTTTCATCCGTGTTACCTTATCTTGTATTCATTAAATTGATTAACTAAATTTCACGTTGTCGATGTGCTGTGTTTTGCTAACATAAATTCAGCAACAATATTCCGATGACGCATACACTGCGTACTATTTTTATCCTCGCATTGCGCCCGCAACTTACAAAAACAAGTCTTAGCCACCATACGCTCGATTGGTGTTATTTGAGGATTGCTACCATCACCATCTACCATGTTCATCACTTTCTATCTGTTTTCTGATTCGATTTATCTTATTGACCCACATTCAATTGTTGCATTTTATTCACAATCTCATCCGCACTCTCTGTATCGAGCACTCGAACAGGCGCTTCTAATGTTGCTAATGTTTGATTGTCTTTTTGTGCAAATGCCACTCGCGCTAATGCATTCATGGCATCTAATTCACGGGCATTTAACGCTATCGCTTTTGCTAAATGGGCTTTTGCTTCGGTTAAATTGCCTTGACCTTCTTCTGCCACACCTAAGTAATACCATGCATCTGGGGATTGTGGTTCATCCACTGTCCATTGTTGCGCAATCGCTTTTAGCGCATCCCACTCCTGATTTTGATATGGAATAACAACTTGCATAAATGCAGGCCTTTCTTCTACAGGCACAGCCCAAAAAGGGATTTCATTGGTCGCTAAACTTTGTGTTTCTGGCGCTTGCATCAATGCCTTAATCCATTCGACAGGTAAATGATAAAAATATGCTTTTGATCCAGGGCTTTTGAACGTGGTAATACCAATTAAATTAAACTGTTCATCAAACAAAGCACCGCCGCTAGAGCCCATGGCAAAGGCCGCATCAGAACGGATAATCAAACTGTCATCAAATGGATACATAGCTTTAATATTGCCATAAGAAGATTGCGGCACATTTTGACCTACAGGAAACCCTAAACTAAATACAGCTTCTTCATATTGCAAGGTTTGGCTATCTCGCATAGCGACTGGCTTAAACGGTAAATCATCAAACTTAAGCAAACACAAATCATGCTTCCAATCCGCTTTAATGGCTTTAGGTTGATAGCCATCGCGAAATTTAGCAATATTGGCACCTAATGCATTAGCAATCACATGACAGTTAGTCGCCACATAATTCTTATTCACCACCACACCAGAACCTCTGCCATTTTGTCCATTTGGCAACTGGGTAGTAATCATTACAATAGAATGGCTAAGCGCTAAGGTTTCAGCAAAGCTAGGGCGAGCTAATAAGCTGGGAACATAGAATAAACTCAAAAGAACGAGCAATAATCTTTTCATTTAAATCCTTACAGAATCAATAAGCTGATTTACTCTGACAAGCCAGCGCAATAAACGTTTAACTATTATTGAACCTTGCGCATTAAATAAAATAATACTGTCCCTATCGCCATCACACCTGCTGCTAAATAAAGCCCAATCACGTAACTCTCTTGTGCCCCAGCAAACCAACCTGTCACAGCGGGTGCTACCATTTGTGCGACCCCATAGGCAATTGTCATCTTTCCCATCATCTTGGCCGGTTGAGCCGGATAATAACGCCCTGCCATGGTCAGGGTTAGACTCACAATCGCAATGGCTGTTGCACCATACAAAACAGCGCTAATCATGGCTCCCATTAACCCCCAACCCAATGTAGGCGTAATAATGCCAATGACCTCTATGGCTCCTGCCATCACGAGCGCATTCACATCGCCAACTTTACGCGCGATTAAATCCCACAATAAACAAGAGGGCGCAGCTACTAAACCAATGACTAAAAAGACCCAGCCACCTTTATCAGCCAATGCAGGAATCGCATTCACAATCGCCACAATAAACGTAGCAGTCACCACATAACCAAATCCAGCGCAGAAATAAGCAGCGATGAATAAACGCATAAACTGAGCATTTGGTGGTGCATGTTGCATGGATGGATGTTGGTTTAATCGCTCTTCATCATGATTAGGCGCTGCTGGAAACCAAGACAGAGCAGGAATTAGCAACAAACAGCCTAAAGCTGCCAGTAGCCACCATTGCGCATCCCATGTCAATTCTGCCGCCATGATAATCGCCGCTGCTGAGGTCAGCGCGATACCTAATCCGATACCTGAAAAATGTATGCCTAATTCACACCTGTGGTTATGTCGTACTAACCAATTAAGAATCAAGCCGCTCCCTAACATTAAACCAGCGGCACTGGTTAATCCTGCGATGTAACGCGAAACTGCCCAAATTGTAAAATTAGTCGTCAGCGCCATCATCACGGTACTTAACACGGCCACTAGCATGCCCCAGCGATACAGTCGATCTTTAGTGACCGCATCGCTCACCCACGAAGCAATAAACACACCCGTCAAATAACCCGCATAATTAATAGCCGCCAACCATCCACCACCTTCATGCGTTAAATGGGCTTGTTCCATCATGACTGGCAACATGGGCGTATATGCAAAACGGGCAATTCCCATGGATAAAATCAGGCTGCAAATCCCTGCGAATAGGACTTTTAGATGTTTAGCTTGAGAGGAGGAAGGTAGCATAGTGGATTATTAATCGATAAATCTTGACATGCGTCTTAACAAAAAAGGTTACGAAAACTGACTAAGCTTTATTATTTATGCTCTCGTTGACCAGACTTAGCAACTGACTAGACCTATCAACTGATTAGACATAGCAGATTACGCAAGCACGATTAAGAACAGCAGCCTTTTTTACTCTTTTTGCCTGGTTTCCATATCTTTAAAAACTCGGCTTTGGTCATGGCTTTTATATTCAGCTCTTGTTGCAATTTAGGGTTAGTCGTCTTGGCTTGGTAATGATTAAAGTTTTCTAGATACTTTGCGTAAGCACGATCAGCCCCCATTAAACCTGTTAGCTTGGTCCAAGCCCATTTTTTAATACTAAATAAATCAAACCTCATCAAATATAACCCTTTATTAACAATAGTGCTAAGCCACTGGCGTTTTTGGCTGCTTTGGTTTTTTTACTTCTTTTTTACTTTTTTTCTGACCTTTAGCCATGCTGTTTTCCTTAATTGATAAAAAATCTATCATAGACTGATGGCAAAATAAAAGTGAATTATTTATGCAAATATTCACAGTCCATTAAAATGCGCAATCTCAATTAATGGCGATTAAATAAATCTTTTAACACATGCGGTTGGCTGCGCAAATATTGTGGTGGTGCATCGACTTTAGCCCCTAACTTTGCTGCAGCGTGCCAAGGCCATCTTGGGTTATATAACATCGCACGCGCTAATCCAACTAAGTCTGCGCGACCTTCTGCAATAATCGCTTCTGCTTGTTCGGGTTCTGTAATTAAACCAACTGCAATCACAGGCATGCTAACGGCTGAAGCCACTGTTTCTGCAAGACCAACTTGATAATTAGGATGCACAGGGATTGTTTGTTTTGGAGACAAACCGCCACTAGAAACATGTATATAAGCACAGTTTAATGCTTCTAATTTTTGACTTAAACGGACGCTCTGCTCAATATCCCAACCCCCTTGCACCCAGTCGGTTCCAGAGATGCGGATGCCAACAGGAATCGTGTTACTCACCGCCCGCCTAATTTCGTTAAAGATTTCTAAAACCAATCGCATCCGATTTTCAAGCGAGCCACCATATGCATCATCACGCTGATTAGCAATCGGTGATAGAAATTGATGTAATAAATAGCCGTGCGCTGCATGTAATTCAATGAGATCAACGCCCAGCCTTTCTGCACGTTTGGCAGAAGCAACAAACGCTTGTTTTAGCGCTTCAATTCTATCCAAGCTCATGGCTTGTGGTACGGTATCATCTTCTAAAAATGGCACTGCCGATGGGGCAATCGTCTGCCAACTATTTTCACCTGTTTTGAGACATTTACCTCCATGCCAAGGCAAATCGCATGAGCCTTTGCGACCCGCATGCGCCAATTGAATCCCGATGGGCATATCAGAATATTGCCGAATGGCGGCTAAGGTTTTACTGAGCGCTTGCTCTGTTTTATCTGACCACAAGCCTAAATCACCATAAGTAATTCTGCCTTCTGGCTCAACCGCCGTGGCTTCTATGATTAATAAGCCCGCACCAGATAATGCCAGTTGGCCCAAATGCATGGTATGCCAATCCGTCGTCTCACCATTCACACTCGAATATTGGCACATTGGCGCAATCACAATTCGGTTTTTTAATAACAAAGAACCAATGTTAAAAAGGGAAAAAAGTTTACTCATACTCACCTTATCTTTTTGATGAATCCATGGATATTACTGGCATTATTGCTGAATAACACCAGCTAAAAACAACAGTGCTGTTTGACTCAATAACAATCGCAAATCAGCACACAAGATATTAAAAAATGGCTGGAGGTTATATGCTATTCTCTCGCTATTATTGACCTTCATTGTAAACTGAATCTTTTTGATTTTATAACCCTTTTATGACAAATCCACAGTGGTTTATATTAGTTGGTGGGCTGTTGCTGTTAA